>CAZBDS010000144.1:4311-4732 GCA_964490735.1 uncultured Acutalibacter sp.
TGATCACCGCCATCGGTGTCAGCTATTTCCTGCAGAACGCCGCCCAGCTCCTGTGGTCGTCCAATCCCAGGATCTTTCCGGCCATTTTCGGCAATGGCGGCCTGCAGCTGATGGACGGCCAGCTCACCGTCCCCTATAAGACCCTGATCACCATCGGGGTCTGCGTCGTCATCATGGCGGGGCTGATCCTCTTCACAGGGAAGACCCGCACCGGCAAGGCTATGCGGGCCTGCTCCGAGGACAAGGACGCCGCCCAGCTGATGGGGATCAACGTAAACCGGACCATTTCCATCACCTTTGCCATCGGCTCCGCCCTGGCGGCCATTGCCGGGGTGCTGCTGTGCTCCGCCTACCCAAAGCTGATCCCCACCACCGGCTCCATGCCCGGCATCAAGGCCTTTACGGCGGCGGTGTTCGGCGG
>CAZBDS010000145.1:0-4708 GCA_964490735.1 uncultured Acutalibacter sp.
CGAGCCCAAGAAACTCCTGCACCGTTTCCTCCCGTCCCCTCTGCCACAGCGGGAAACAGGGGATCAGCCCGACGGCGCGGCAGCGTTCTTCCTCCCAGCGCCTGTTCTGCTCGATGTCTATGTCGCCGAAGCAGGCCTCCTCGGCGCCCATGGACTTTGCTTTCGCAAGCCCTTCCTCAAAGGCCGTATGGTACGTTTCCCCCTTGGACCGGCACTGGATCATCGGAATTGCCAGGGCCTCGGCATACCGGTCCAGCATTTCATAATCCGCGCCGTGAAACCAGGAACGCCCTGCCTCCTCGTTCACCATCACCAGCAGCCCCACAGGCTCGTGCCCCTGTTCGATCATTTTGTGAAGCGCCAGGGTACTGTCCTTGCCGCAGCTGTATGACATTACAAATTTCATAAAATCCCTCCGCTTTTCCGGTTTTTAATGAAATCGCCGAAACGCCCTTTTCCGGGCAGCTTCCCGTCACATATCCCTAAAGCGCCGCACCCTGCGCAGCTGCCGCTGCTTCCGGCGGTACAGGACGATCAGGATCACGTACACGATGATCAGCGCCGCGATCACCGCCATGATCACCAAAAACCAGGGAGAAGTCAGCACCGCCTGGCCCTGCTCCCACACGTGGATCGCCTCGCTGCGCTCCACCGATTCCGCCGAGACCAGGGGCACCGTGGCCACCACTTCCCCGGCATAGCTCAAGGTGGCCGTACCGATCTGCTCCCCCTTGCGAATAGGGGCTTCCACGCTTTCCGGCACGTTGGGGGTTACCAGAATGCTGGTGGCGCTCACGTCGTTTGGCAGCATGACCGACACGGTCTCGTTGGCCACCAGCTGCAAGGTGTCTTTTTTCCAGGCGTATTTCAGGCCCACGGTGCTCAGCACATCGCCCTGGGCAGCCACTGTCCGCTTTTCCAGGCTGCTCACCGCCCAGCGGAACAGGGAGCGGACGTCCAGCATTTCATAGTGGACGTTCGTCTCATAGCCCTCCATGTCCCCCATGGCCACCGCGATATAGGTGTAGCCGTAAGCGGTGGCAGTGGCGGTCAGGCAGAAGCCGGCCTGATTGTGAGAGCCGGTTTTCACACCGGTGGCTGAGGAGTAGTAGTAAGAGATCCCGTTGCCGTCCACACCCTCGGACAACAGCTTGTTGGTGGTGTACTGGATGGTTTCCTCCCCCAGGTTTGTGGCGGGCTTCACGTAAGCCGGCGTGCTGGTAATCTCTGTGAAATTGGGCAGGGTCATGGCGTATTTTGTCATTGCTGCCATTTCCCGTGCCGTGGAGTAATGGTTGACATGATGGAGGCCGTGGGGGTTGGTAAAATGGGTGTGGGAACAGCCCAGCTCCTGGGCCTTCCGGTTCATCAGCTGGACAAAATAGCTGCTCTGGCTGTAGTCGATGGTGTAGTCCTCATCGTCGGGAGAGGGGCCTTCGTCCCCTCCTTCTCCGTCCCCTTCTCCGCTTTCCCCATTGTCCCCGTCTTCCGGGGCGGAGGAAGAGCTCTCAGGCTTTGCCGTCGGGGCCGGGGAAGCCGTGGCAGCCGTCCCGGCCTGGGAGGAAGGGCCTTCCCCGTTTCCGATCTGCCCTGTCTCGTACAGGGTGTCCACATATTTCGCCAAGGTGAGGGCCGCATCGTTGCCCGAAGGGACCATCATCAGGTAGAGCAGCTGCAATCCTGTCAGCTCCTCCCCCACCTGGATCTCCGCCAGGGAGCTTCCGGTGCCCTCCAGCTCGTCCTCCACACTCTGGGGCACGGTGATCACCGTGTTTTCAATGTCCGGGATCGTTTCATAGGCCACAATATAGGTCATGATCTTCGTCATGGACGCCATGGGCAGCTCCTCGTCCGGATTAAGGGCATACACCACCGTGTCTGTATCCAGGTTCAGCATGAAAAGAGACTTGCAGTGGGGCCCCTCGTTGTCGTCGCTGTCCCAGTTGAAGGTAAAGCCCTCCGCCGAAGCCGGCACGCCCAGCGATATGGCCAGCACTGCCGTGGAAAGCAGCAGCGCCAATGCTCTTTTCCAGATTTTCATGGATATCCTTCCTTTTCAGACCTGTACGAGGCCGGTCAATTATGTTATACTGAGTTATAAGCTAGCCCATGAGGCTCTTGTTTTTAAGCCGCAGTCTTGTTTTAGTATACACGTTCCCGGCTGGAAAAGAAAGACCGAATTTATAAACTTTCTCTTAAAAAGGAGGCTTCCCCTTGAAGCTGTTCCACACCTCAGACTGGCACCTGGGCCGCATGCTTTACGGCCGCAGCCTGCTTTCCGACCAGCAATGGTTTTTAGAGCAGGTCTTTCTTCCGGCAGTTCAAAGAGAAAGGCCCGCCTGCATCCTGCTTTCCGGAGACATCTACGACCGGCAGATCGCCCCGGCCGAGGCCATCCGCCTGTTCGATTCCTTTCTCTCCCAGCTAACGGAGCTCCCCTGCAAAATCGTCCTGATCTCCGGCAACCACGACGGCGCCGACCGGCTGGCCCTGCTGAAAAAGGCCCTGCGCGCAAGCGGGGTGTACTTTGCCACGTCCCTGGAAGACGCCTTCTCCCCGGTGCTGCTGAAGGAGGACGGGCAAAAGGTGCAGATCTTTCCCCTGCCCTGGTTCGACGCCTCTACCGCCTGGGAATTCCTGGGGGACGACTCCCTGCGGGGAGAGGCCGCCTGCCTGGAAAAGCTTTTGGAAAAAATGCTCCCTCTCTTCGAGCCAGGAGCCGCCCATATCCTTATGGCCCACTGCTTTGCCGCCGGGGCTTTTTCCTCCGATTCGGAAAGCAATCTCTTTGTGGGCGGCAGCGGCCAGGTGCCCCCCGCCCTGTTTGAACCCTTCGACTACGCCGCCCTGGGCCATCTCCACGGCCCCCAGAGGGCCGGGGAGCGGGGACGGTATTCCGGCTCTCCCTTGAAATATTCCATCGACGAGGAACATCAGAAAAAGGGCTTCTGCCTTCTCCACTGGGACGGCGCTTCCCTGAAGAGTGAGGACGTGCCCATCGTTCCCCTGCGGGACGTGCGGCGGATCTCCGGCCGGTTTGAAGACCTGCTGGCACGGGGGGAGGATTCCCCCTGCCAGGACTATGTGGAGCTGGTGCTGGAGGACAACGGACCGGTCTTTATGGCCGCCGAGCGCCTGCGCCCCGCCTACCCCAACCTGCTGGCTGTGTCCAATCCCTGGGCCCTGACGGGCACCGCGGGAGAACGGGCCCGGCAGCTCCGGGGCCGGGACGACGCCACGGTGTTTACCGCCTTTTTGAAAGACGCCTGCGGCGAGGAACCTACGGAGGAAGACCTCTCCCTGTTCCGGGAGCTTTTGGGGGAGGTGCTGGCATGAAGCCGATCCGCCTGCATTTACAGGCCTTTGGCCCCTATCTGGAGGAAACCGAGCTGGACTTTACCGGCTTTCGGGAATCCGGCCTGTTTTTGATCTCCGGTCCCACCGGCGGCGGCAAAACCGCCCTACTGGACGCCATGAGCTTCGCTTTATTCGGCCGGGCCACCGGCGGCCGCCGGGACTTTGCCTCCATGCGCTGCATGAGCGCCGGGGACGGCGTGCCCACTGTGGTGGAGTACGACTTTTCCCTGCAGGAGCAGACTTACCGCTTCCGGCGCACCCGCTACCTGCATGTCAATCGAAATACCAAGCAGCCCGAGCTTCGGGAGACCCACGAGTGCTTTATCCTGGAAGACGGGGAATTCCATCTTCTGGAAAGCGGCAGCGAAAGCGCCGTGCGCAAACGGGCGGAGGAGCTTTTACACCTGACCGGCGAGCAGTTCAGCCAGGTCATTGTCCTGCCCCAGGGAGAGTTCCTGCAGCTGCTGCGGGCTTCCTCTGTCAACAAGGGAAAAATGCTGCAAACCCTGTTTGCCTCCGAGCGCTGGAAAGCTTTGACCGACCGCTTTACCGGCCGGGCCAAAACCCTGGAAGGCAATCTGCGGGAACTGGAAGCCAAAAAGAGCTCTCTGCTGGAAAAGGAAGGATTGGAAACCGGCTCCGGCCTGGAAGAAGCCGTCGAGGCGGCCAGCCGGCGCCAAACCGCCCTGCGGGCCGAAAGCGAAGCCCTGACAAAGCAGTCTGCCGACACCGAGGCCCTGCTCCGTGCCGCCGAAGAATGGCAGCGCCTTTCCGAAGCCTTGGAGCAGGCCGTCAAAGCGGAACAGGCCGCCCAGGAAAGAAAGAACGCCCTGGAACAGGCCGCCCCCATGGCCGCCCGGCAGCGTCAGGAGGCCCAAAAGCTCCGGGAGCAGGCCGTGGCCCTGGCCAAAGAGGCCGCCCGCCTTACCGAGCGCCGGGACGCCCTGCTGAGGGCCCAGGGGGCCCGCCTTTCCGTAGAACAGACCCGGGCCCAGCTAAACGCCGTGAGAGAAACCCTTTCTCAGCTGGGAGAAAGAGAAAGGACCCTGGAACAGCGCATTCAGAAGGGAAACGAATTTTTACAGCAGTGTCAGGACGCCTCCCGGGCCCTGCCCGCCCTGCTGGAGCAGCGCCAGTCCCTGGAAAAGATCCGCTCCGCTTTCGAGGAGCTGGACCGCCGCGGGGAAGCCGCGGAGCAGGCCGGAAAGCTGCTGCTGGAAAAGAAAGCCGAAGAAGACCGGGCCCGGGTCCTGTGGGAAACGGTGGCAGAACGGTTAAAGCGTCAGGAAGAGCTTCTGCGCCGAAACGCCGCTATAGAGCTTGCCCAGGGGCTGCGGCCGGGAGATCCCTG
>CAZBDS010000146.1:0-4690 GCA_964490735.1 uncultured Acutalibacter sp.
AGGTCCACAACCTGGTGGGCACCGGCGACGCCGAGGGCAGCATGAACGCCGCCAATATCTTAAAGCCCGCCTTAAGCCGGGGAGAGATCCAGGTGATCGGCGCCACCACCTTTGCGGAATACCGGAAATATATTGAAAAGGACGCCGCGCTGGAACGGCGCTTCCAGCCTGTAACGGTAGCAGAGCCCTCTATAGGAGACGCCATCACGATCCTGATGGGGATTAAGAGCTACTACGAAAGCTATCACCGAGTGACGGTTTCGGAGCAGATCGTCCGGCGCATGGTGGTGCTGGCGGAGCGCTATATCAGCGACCGCTACCTGCCCGACAAGGCCATCGACCTGCTGGACGAGGCCTGTGCCTGCGCCGCCCTGCGGAACAAGGCCTTGGAGGAATACGATGCCGCGGAGCTGAACCTCCGCCGGGAGCGGGCCAAGGAAGCGGAGCTTTCCAATCCCGCCGATGGCGAGCCTGTGGATTATGAGGAGCTGGCCAAGACCCATTACCGCATTGCCACCCTGGAGGAAAACCTGGATCAGCTGCGGGCCGAAGGGGCCTTTGCCGCTGTGGAGGAAGGGGACGTGGCTTACGTTATCGAGCTGTGGACCGGCATTCCCGCGGCCCGGGTGGCGGAAAACGAGCTTGCCAAGCTGGCCCACCTGGAAGAGGTGCTGTCCCAGAAGATCGTGGGGCAGGAGGAGGCCGTGAAGGCAGTCTCTGCCGCCGTGCGCAGAAGCCGGGTGCAGATCAGCCCCAGGCGCCACCCTGCGTCCTTTATTTTTGTGGGGCCCACCGGCACCGGCAAGACCGAGCTGGTAAGGGTGCTGTCCCAGGAGCTGTTCGACACGCCTGAGACCTTGATCCGGCTGGATATGTCGGAGTTTATGGAGAAGCATTCCGTCTCGAAGATCATCGGTTCGCCCCCCGGCTATGTGGGCTATGACGAGGCGGGTCAATTGACGGAAAAGGTCCGCCGCAGGCCCTATTCGGTGCTGCTGTTCGACGAGATTGAAAAGGCCCACCCGGACGTGCTGAATATCCTTTTGCAGATCCTGGACGAGGGGCGCATTACCGACGCCCACGGCCGGACGGTGAACTTTGAGAACACGGTGATCGTCATGACCTCCAACGCCGGCAGCGACCGGAAGGATGGGGCCATGGGCTTTGGCAAGACCGCCGCGGACCTGAGCCGGGAAAAGGCCATGAAGGCATTGCGGGAGTTCCTGCGGCCGGAATTCTTGAGCCGCATGGACGAGGTGGTGCTGTTCCGGCCCCTTGACGAGGAGGACTACCGGAAAATCGCCGGGCTGATGCTGGGCGAGTATGTGGAATCCCTGCAAGAGAAAGGGATCCGCTTTGAGTATGACGAAAGCGCCTGCGCTTTTCTGGCGGAGCAGTCCATACACGGCCAGAGCGGCGCCCGGGACCTGCGGAACAATATCCGCCGCCTGGTGGAGGATAAGATCGCCATGCTGCTGGTGGAGCGGGGAGAAGGCAATGTGGCCGGGGTCTCTGTGACCGCCGGGCAGGGCGGGCTGCAGGTGACCGCGCTGTAAAAGTCAAAACAGAGAGACGGGGAGCGATCCCCGCCTCTTTTTATGCCCTGTGAATTTTTTAATCGCGCTTGACGGCGGCGCCGGCTTTCCCTATAATAGAGAAACGAGGGAAATAGACGGGAGTGGTTTTGCATGAAAAAACTGAACCGGGTGATCGCGCTGCTTTTGGCGGTGATTTTCTGTGTGGGTATGTGCCCTCTGACCGCTTCGGCGGCGGAGGCCCTGAGCCTGAGCGAAGTGCGGCAGCTGCTGAACGCGGAAAAGCTTCACCCCCAGCGGACCGGCTATCCGGCCATTGACAGCAGGCTGGAGGCGATTTTGGCCCCTTATCAGGGGAAGGATACCTACACGAAGATCAAAGCCCTGTACGACTGGACTGTGGTCAATGTGGACTACAGCTGGAACGGGTATTCCCAGCAGCAGGCCCCGGCCTATGACAAGTTTGTGCTGAAGTACGACCTGGATTATGAGCCCGGCCTTCTCAAAGCCTATCCCGAGGACATGATCTACCGGGCTTATCACATGCTTACCGCCCGAACGGGGGTCTGCTACGACTGGGGGATTCTCTTTGCTGTAATGGCCCGGTATGTGGGTATTGAGAGCTATGTGCACACGGGTATTCTGTATATCGGCGACTGGTCCGGCCACCACGGCTGGACGGAGCTGAAGCTGGGCGGGAAGAATTACATTTTCGACGCCCAGCAGGACAACCGGGAACTGAAGGATTTATTCCACCCGGATCCCCATTATCATTTTGGCATTCCCACGCCGGCGGCCCGCTGGTACGAGTACGACCACGAAAACCGGCCCAGGGACCAGAGCATGCTGCCGGTGGCCACCGACCGGAAAACAGGCTTTTCCGTGAAAGCGGAGGCCTCCCGGTCCGGCACGGTAGCGGGCGGCGGGTTCTTCCCCCGCGGTGAAGAGGTGACCTTAACGGCCGAAGGGGCGCCCCTGCAGGGCTGGTATGCGGCCGGGGGCCGGCTGCTAGGCGGGGAGCAGACCTATACCTTTGTCCCCGAAGAGGACATGACGGTGTACGCCCTGTTTGCGGGCGACCGCTTTGTGGACCTGAAAGCGGACGACTGGTTTCTTTCGGACGTGTGCGCCGCGGTGGACCGGGGGTGGATCAACGGCATGACCGAGATCGCCTTTGTGCCGGAGGGCACCATGAACCGGGCCATGCTGGCGGCGATCCTGGCACGGGTGGACGGGGCGGATACATTGGCCTATGAGGCTTGCCCCTTTGCCGATGTAAACCAAGAGGCCTGGTACGCGGGGGCCCTGAACTGGGCTTATTCCACCGGGGTGATCCAGGGTGTGACTGCCGACAGGTTCAACCCGGGCGGGCAGGTCACCCGGCAGGACGCGGCGGTGATGATGGTCCGGTACCTGGAAAGCAGGGGTGTGACCGTAGAGCTTGAAGAAGGAGAAGCAAGCTTTACTGACGCCGCCAGTATCGGCGGCTACGCCCGGGGAAGCCTGGCCAAGGCCCAAGCCCTGGGACTGTTCGACGGCTACGCCGACGGAACGGTGCGCCCCCAAAAACTGATCAAGCGTTCGGAGGGCGTGGCAGTGACCATGCGCATGGCTCACTGTCTGCCGTAAAAAAAGCCCCCGATCCTCGAAAGAGGATCGGGGGCTTTTTTCGATTATGGAATGGCTTTATTGCGAGTATTCATAATGCCGCCGGTTTATCGGGGCCGTCAGATTTCGTCGACGTGGACCTCTACCTCATGGCCGCATTCGCAGGAGCGGATAATTCCGTCGATGATCGCCTGGTTGTAGATGATCTGGCTGGTGGGAATGGGGGCGCTGCCGCCGGTCTGGACAGCCTCCACAAAAGCCCTGCACTTCTGATAGAAGCAGTCGGACTTGTCTCCCTTGGGTGCGGGCAGGGGGATAGGGGTGTGGGTAGGCTGGCCGAACTCGTCATGGAACAGGGTGACATTGCCGCAGCTGCCGTCCCACGCGCCGCCCCAGAGGGACTCCGGATTGGCAGGTTCTACCTTCAGTCCCGCGTCGGTGCCCAGGAAAATGGTGCTGCCGGTCGTGTCCATGTGCATGGCCCAGGACATGCGGAAGTCCAGGGTAATGCCGCCCTCCAGGCGGATAAACGCGCCGCAGAAGTCGTCCACAGAGAAGCGGGCCGCGTCCTCGGGCGGGGTATACTTCGGGTTCTTGCCGAAGAAATCGTAGCTTACGGCAGAGACGGTCAGCGGCTTGGGATAGCCCAGGGCGTTCAGGACCATATCCAGGGAATAGCAGCCGATGTCCGCCAGAGCGCCCACGCCCGCGTAGCGCTTCTCGATGAAGGTGCTGCCGGGAATGCCCCGCCGCCGTCCACCGCCGGTCTGGATATAATAGATCTGGCCCAGCTTGCCGCTCTGCACCACCTCTTTGATCTTCTGCATCCTGGCGTCGTACCGGGGCTGGAAACCGATGGTGAGGATCCTGCCGGTCTCCTTTTCCACCCGGCGCAGTTCCTGAGCGTCCTCCAGGGTGACGGTCATGGGCTTTTCCAGCAGCACATGGCAGCCCGCCTTCATCGCGCTGATGGCGCACTGGGCGTGAGTGGAGTTGTAGGTGCATACGCTGACCGCGTCCAGTTTTTCCTTCTCCAGCATTTCCTCGGCGCTCTCATAGGCCCGGGCCTCCGGGAGCTCCCAGCGGTCCAGCGCCGCCCTGGCCTTGCCGGGAACGATGTCTGCTCCGGCCATGATGGCGACATCCTCCATCTGTTTGTAGGCGCGCACATGTGAGTTTGAGATCCCGCCGGTTCCGATAATGCCGATTTTGATTTTTTCCATAAGTAAGACAACTCCTTTTCCTGTCTGTCCATTTGATTGGAAGCCCTTGGCTTCCGCGGGATATTATAGTAGGGGCGGCAGTGAAAGTCAAGAGGTGATGGAAATTTTATACACTTGAGGGACACCTTCGGCTACCGAAGCGTCGGATATCGTTTAGCAGCTGCTGAGAATGATTTTCGTCAGCGTTCCTCCCGGGTTCGAATCCCACAACACAATAAAAAATCAGAGAACCGGCTCTTCGAGTCGATTCTCCGATTTTTGGCTGGGCCGGCGGGATTCGAACCCACGGGATGACGGAGTCAAAGTCCGTTGCCTTACCGCTTG
>CAZBDS010000147.1:0-4676 GCA_964490735.1 uncultured Acutalibacter sp.
ATGCCCGGCGGATCTTCGGCATGGGCGCTGTCAAGCTCAGCGAAAAGATCGATATGTGCATCAACATGGAGATTTGGGACGCCACCAAGGTTTACGACCGCATGGGCATCGACAACGAGTTCACCGAGATCCTGGGGATCCGGATCCCCGTCCTGACCATTCCGGTTAAGCCCGGGCGGAACCTGGCGGTGATCATCGAGGTGGCCGCCATGAGCAACCGCCAGAAGAAAATGGGCTACAACGCCGCCCAAGAGCTGCTGTCCAGGCTGGGTATGGACATGGCGGACATGCCTGCCAACGAAATCAAAAAGGATTTGGATATCTGAATATGGGACACTATAAAATCATTGCCGACCTGCATACGCACAGCATCGCTTCCACCCATGCCTACAGCACGGTGACGGAAATGGTGCAGGCGGCGGGGGCCCGGGGCCTGTACGCCTTGGCCATTACCGACCATGCCGCCAAAATGCCCGGCTCGCCCCGGGAGTGGTACTTCAACTGCCTGCGGGAGCTTCCCCTGCATTACCGCGGGGTCCTTACCGTGATGGGGATTGAGGGGAACCTGCTGGATTTCGAGGGCCACATGGACGTGACCGAGGACAATGTGAGGCTGCTGGACTGGGTGGTGGCTTCCATTCACAAGCTGGGTTTCGAGGGGCTGAAGGACCCGGACGTGGAGAAGTGCACGCACCTGTGGCTCCAGATTGCCCGCACGCCTTACGTGAATGTGATCGGCCATAGCGGCGACCCCGACTATGCCTATGACTATGACCGGGTGATCCCCGAATTTGGCGCCAACCACAAGCTGGTGGAGATCAACAATCACAGCTTTGACGCACGCCCCCGGAACGAGGAGAACTGCCGGAAGATCGCCCTGGCCTGCAAAAAGCACGGCGTGCCCATCGTGGTGAATTCCGACGCCCATTTCGAGACCCAGGTGGGCCGGTTCGACCGGGCGCTGGCCATGCTGGAGGACATCGATTTTCCCGAGGAGCTGATCCTCAACGCCTCGGAAAAGCGGCTGAACGATTATTTGGAAGAACATACGCATATTTATTCCAACAGGCCCAATCAGACTGACTGACAGGGGGAACGCCTTTTGAAGCCGGATTATACAGTTTTGGACAATGCCGCCCGGGAAATGGGCTGCCAGGTGCTGGAAAACGAGCCCATGAGCCGCCGCACTACCTTCCGCATCGGCGGGCCGGCGGACCGGCTCTACAGAATCGGCGCCGCGGACCAGCTCCAAAAGCTGCTGCCCCTGTTCGGGCGGGAGCAGATCCCCTTTCTGGTACTGGGCAACGGTTCAAACCTGTTGGTTTCCGACAAGGGATTCCGGGGGGCGGCGCTGAGCCTGGAGGGAGAGTTCAAAGAGCTTAGGGTTCTGCCCGACGGCCGGACGATCCGGGCCGGAGCCGGGGCTATGCTGGCTTCCCTTTGCGCGCTGGCCCGGGACCGGAACCTTTCCGGCCTGGAATTTGCCTGGGGCATTCCTGGGTCTGTGGGGGGCGCGGTCTATATGGACGCCGGGGCTTACGGCGGGGAAACGAAGGACGTGGCGGTATCCGTGACCCATATGGACCGCCTAGGCCGGGTGGAAACCGTCGCCGGGGAAGCGCTGGGCTTTTCTTACCGGAGGAGCCGCTATACCGGCGGCAGCGACGTGATCTTATACGCGGATTTCGAGCTGCGGCCCGGAAACCCTGCGGAGATCGCCTCGAAGATGGAGGAGCTGATGGGCCGCCGGAAGGAAAAGCAGCCCTATGATATGCCCAGTGCCGGCAGTGTGTTCAAGCGGCCCCAAAACGGCTACGCCGCCGCCCTTATCGAGGAATGCGGCCTAAAGGGCCGGAGCGTGGGCGGCGCCCAGGTAAGTCCCAAGCACGCGGGGTTCATCGTCAACACCGGCGGCGCTTCCTGCCGGGACGTGCTGGAACTGATCGGCATTATCCAGAAAACAGTGTACGAAAAAACGGGCATTGAATTGGAACGCGAGGTCAAGCTGATCGGGGAAGAGTGAGGGCCTCGGGGAGCAAGCAACTCAAATTCGATCAGATGGGGAACGGAGCCCTGGGACTGGATTTCCACGAAGCCTGGGCCTCGAGGGATAAGCCGAAAGACAGATGTGAGAAGGGACGGAGCCTCGGGCTTGGATTTTCACTGAGGCCGGGCCTCGAGGAGCAAGCAAATCAAATTAGATCAGATAAGGGACGGAGAAAAAAGATGGAGTTTGTGATTGTGACGGGGCTGTCCGGCGCGGGGAAGACCCGGGCCATGCACGCCATGGAGGATATCGGCTTTTTCTGTGTGGACAACCTTCCCCCGGCGCTGATCCCGGTTTTCTATGAGCTGTGCGTAAAATCGGAGGGCTTTCAGAACCGGGTGGCCGTGGTGACCGACACCCGGGGCGGAGAGCTTTTTAAGTCCTTTTTCACCGCCCTGGAAGCGCTCAAGCGGGAAAAGCGGGCCTATAAGATCTTGTTTCTCGATTCCTCCGACGCGGTGCTGGTCCGGCGCTTTAAAGAGACCCGGCGGAAGCACCCGCTCTCCGATGACCTGGACGGTTCCCTGGCCCAGTCGGTGAAACTGGAGCGGGAAATGCTGGGGCCTGTGAAGGACTGCGCCGATTACGTCATCGACACCACAGGCGTGTCCCCCGCCCAGCTGAAGACCAGGATCACCGAGCTGTTTTTGAGCAGCCCCAGTGATTCTTTGGCGGTGCACTGCATCAGCTTCGGCTACAAGTACGGCATTCCCATGGAGGCCGACCTGGTGTTTGACGTGAGGTGCCTGCCCAACCCCTTTTATGTGGAGGAGCTCCGGCACCAGAGCGGCCTGGACGCCCCTGTCCGGGACTACGTGATGGAAAAACCGGAGACCCAGGGTTTTGTGTCCCGTTTTACGGACATGATCGACTACCTGCTGCCCCTGTACGCTCGGGAAGGGAAAAGCCAGCTGGTCATTGCCGTGGGCTGCACCGGCGGCCAGCATCGTTCCGTGGCCCTGGCCCAGTATATGCGGGACCATCTGGCGGAGCAGGGCATCAAAAGCAGCGTGACCCATCGGGATTATCAGAAGAATTGAGGGGATCGTATGTACTGCGTTCTGGTCACCGGTATGCCCGCCTCGGGGAAAACCAGGCTGTCGGAATACCTGTCCCACAGGCTGGGCCTTCCCATGCTGTCCAAGGACCGGGCCAAGGAGATCCTGTTCGACGACGTGGGCTTCCGTTCCCGGAAAGAAAAGGTGGCCCTTGGCGTTGCCGCTATGGACCTCTGCTATTATTTCGCGGAAAGCCTGATGAAGCTGGGCTCTCCCTTTCTGCTGGAAAACAATTTTGAGTCGGCTTCCAGGCCGGGGCTGGAAGCGCTGTTGCGCAAGTACCGCTGTACCCCTGTAACGGTGTTTCTCACCGGAGACTATGAGACGGTCTACCGGCGCTTTTTGGAGCGGGACCTTTCGCCGGAACGCCACCGGGGCCACGTTGTAAACACCTGCTACCCAGAGCCGGAAGGGGAGAAAGCGCCTTATGCCCCGCCCACGCTGGACCAGTTCATCGAGGGTTTTCACAGCCGGGGCATGGCGGATTTTGACCCGGGCGGCCCAAGGCTTACGGTAGACACCACCGACTTTTCCAAGGTGGATTATGAAGCAGTCGCCCGGCAGCTGAACGAGATTATAGCGAAGATTCCGCCGCCCGGCGGCATTTCGGAAGGCGCGTAGAAACCTATGTCTTTTACGTCGGAGATCAAATCTGAATTATGTAAACTTGAAAGCAAGCGCCTTTGCTGCCTGCGGGCGGAGTGCTACGGCGCGTGGCTTTTTTCCCGCTGCTTTACCCTGCAGGAGTCCGCCTATGTGACGGAAAGCGGGCCCGCTGCCCGGCGCATGCTGGAGCTGGCCGCGGCCGGGGCCGGGGTGAGCGGCGAGCTGGATTACGGGATCAGCCGCCGAAAGAACACAGCCTATAAGGTCTTCCTGCCCGACGAGGACTCCCGGGCCCGGCTGCTGGAAACCTTCGGCCATTCCGGCCGGGAATTAAGCCTGCGGATCAACCGGGCGGCGCTGGAGAACGATTGCTGCACGGCGGCCTTTCTGCGGGGGGCTTTCCTCTCCTGCGGCATGGCGACGGACCCTAATAAGGAATATCATCTGGAATTTTCGGTGCCCTATAAAAACCTGGCCAACGGCCTGTACACCCTGCTGTCCGAGATCCCCGCCTTTTCGGTGACGCCCGCGATTGCTGTCCGAAAAAATGGATACATAGTCTATCTGAAGGAGGGCGGGCAGATCGAGGACCTGCTCACCTACCTGGGAGCGGCGGGGGCCTCTATGGAGCTAATGCAGATCCGCATGTACAAGGAAGCCAAAAACGACATCAACCGCAAGGCAAATTTTGAGACGGCCAATATGGACAAGACCTATTCCGCCTCGGCCCGGCAGATCGCCGCCATCGCCGCTTTAAGCGACGCCCGCATGCTGGATTCCCTCTCCGAAGAGCTTCAGGAGCTGGCGCAGCTTCGGCTGGAAAACCCGGACATGACCCTCCGGGAGCTGGGGGAAGCCTTGGGGATCAGCCGCAGCGGGGTCAACCACCGGCTGCAGCGGCTGTTGGAGATCGGTACAAAGCTCATCGAAAAGCAGGAGCTGTCTTAAGAACACAGGGAAAGAGG
>CAZBDS010000148.1:0-4628 GCA_964490735.1 uncultured Acutalibacter sp.
ATTTCCTTTGTTTAGATTACCATTTTTTAGCATTCCTGTCAAGGAAATTAGCGGCCGCCCCGCCCTTTTCCGGCCACAAAAAACAGAGGCTTCCGCCTCCGTTTTTGATTGCCACTGTCCCTTTTATCCAATTGAGTCATAGGAAGTCTTCGGGGCTGAATCTTTTTAATCGATCCTTATCACGTTGGTCACGATTCCCTGGGGTGTGATGTCCAGGGTGCCATAGCTGGCCCGGAAGCCTCCCAGGGACCCCGGATTCATGATGTGCAGGCCGTCCTCGTAGTCTGTTAGGGCCATATGGGTGTGGCCGTACAGCAAAACCTGGGCTTTTTGCTCCCTGGCGGCGCACACCGCGTTGTACAGGCCGGACTTCACTCCGTATAGATGTCCGTGGGTGTAGAAGATCTTTACGCCCTCCGCCTCAAACAGCCCCCGGTCGGGAAGGTTGGAGCCCCAGTCACAGTTGCCCCGCACCTGCAAAAACATTTTCTCCGGAAAAGAACGCTTGACCCTTGCGGCCTCTTCCTCGCCGTCTCCCAGGTGAATGACCACCTCCGCCGAGGGCTGGGCCAAAACCGCCCGGCGCAGATTGCTCTCTGAGCCGTGTGTGTCCGAAACCACCAGAATACGCATCTTCTATTTCTCCTTTCATCATTTCCGGCATATCTGCATACTATGGGAATGCGCGAAAAAGGAAGGAGCGTTTCCCATGAGTGACACGAATAACAACCAGCTGGAGGCCCTTTTAAAGCTGACCTCCCAGCGTTTGGGCACCACCCCCGAAGCCTTGAAGGAGGCCGCCCAAAACGGAGACCTTTCCCAAATGCTCGGCAATGTGACCCAAAACGAATCCGCAGCCATGCAAAAGGTGCTCAGCGACCCGGAGGCCGCCAAAAAGCTGCTCTCCACGCCCCAGGCCCAAAAGCTGCTGCAGTTTTTTCAAAAAGGAAAATCCTGAATGAACCGATGATTTTTTGAAAAGGGGGGCTTTTCATGGACGACCTGAACCAACAGATCAATCAGATCCTGTCCGACCCCCAAAGCATGAAGCAGCTGCAGGACATGGCCGCCGCCCTGGGCCTTGGAGGGGCTCCTCAAGCCCAGCCCCAGGCTCAAGCGCAGCCTCAAGCCCAGCCCGCCGGCGGGCTCGACCCCGCCGCCCTGGCGGGCATGCTCAGCTCCCTGGGGCTGGGGCAGAATCAGCCCCAAAACCCGCCCACTGCCCCAAGCCCTCCGGCCCCGGCAAACGGGGTAGATCCCCATATGCTGCAGGCCGTAACCAAGCTTGCGCCGCTTTTAAGCCAGGTCAACCGGGAAGACGACTCCACCCGGCTGCTCCGGGCCCTGCGCCCCCTGCTGGGCCCCGTCCGCCAAAAAAAGCTGGACGAGGCCATCAAGATCCTGCAAATGATGCGGCTGCTGCCGCTTTTAAAAGACAGCGGCCTCTTTTCCGGCCTTCTGTCAGGGCTGCTGTAAAAAGGAGGGAAAGCTATGCCTGGAGAACCCGATCTGCTGCGCATGCGGGAGGACGCTGCCCGGCGCATGCGGGAAATGCAGTCCCGGGCCAGGGGAAATCCCCGGCAAACCGGCGCCTCACCGCCCCGGGAAGTGAAAGCTCCTCCACCGGAGCCGCCTGCCCCGGAACCCGCTCCGCCGGAGCCGCATTTGCCGGATCAGGTCCAGCAAGAGCCCTCCGCCGGCAGTATGCTGGACACCCTCTTCCGGGACCGGGAACGCACTGTCATTCTGGCGCTGCTCCTTCTCCTGAGCGGCGACAGCGAGCAGGACCATCACGAGCTCATGTTTGCCCTGATGTTTTTACTGATGTGACCGGCAGATCGTTCCGCCGCCCACCACCGTATCCCCGTCGTAGAGCACCAGCGCCTGTCCGGCAGTTACGGCCCGCTGAGGCTGGTCAAAGACCACCTTAAGCTCGTCCGGGCCGGTCTGCACCACCGTGGCGGGCTGCTCCCCGTGGCGGTACCGGATCTTGGCGGAAACCCGCATGGGCCGGGGGATCTCCTCTACCGAGATCAGGTTGATGTCCCTGGCGGTGAGCTCCGAGGAAAACAGCTCCTCGTGTTTCCCCAGCACCACCTGGTTTTTTTCCGGATCCACTCCGCATACATACATGGGCTGGGGAAAAGAAAGCCCCAGGCCCTTTCGCTGGCCTACAGTGTAGTGCACAATGCCCTTGTGCTCGCCGTAAAGCTCCCCCTGGGTCCCCACAAAGGCGCCCGGGGGAAATTTTTTGCCCCCGTACCGCTCGATAAAGGCGGCGTAGTCCCCGTCGGGCACAAAGCAGATGTCCTGGCTGTCCCGCTTTCCGGCATTCGTAAACCCATTGGCTTCGGCGATCTCCCGGACCTTCTCCTTCGTCAGCTCCCCTAGGGGCAGCAGCAGCATGGAAAGCTCCCGCTGGGTCAGGGTGTAGAGCACATAGCTTTGATCCTTCGAGGAATCCAGCCCCTTTTTCAGCAGCCAGCGGCCGGTGTTTTCGTCCCGCTCCACCCGGGCATAGTGCCCGGTGGCCACGCAGTCGCAGCCAATCTCCTCCGCCCGGTGCATCAGCTTTGAAAATTTGATATACCGGTTGCAGTCGATACAGGGGTTGGGGGTTTCTCCCCGTTCATAGGCGGAAACAAACCGGTCCATAACCTCCCGGCGGAAGGCCTCTCGGAAATTGAACACATAAAAGGGGATCCCCAGCCGGGCGCAGACGCTGCGGGCGTCGTTCACGTCGTCCAGGGAGCAGCAGGTCTTTTCCCGGGGCAGCCCCGCGTCCTCGTTGGCGTACAGGCTCAGGGTTACGCCGATCACTTCATGGCCCGCCTGCCGCAGAAGCAGCGCCGCCACGCTGGAATCCACCCCGCCGCTCATGGCGGCGATCACTTTTTTCCCCACGGCCTTCCCCCCTTTTCGAATGGTTCTTTTATGGTATCACAGTTAGGGCGGGAATACAAGAAAAAGGCACGCAATGCGTGCCTTTTTCTTTCCGCTTTTTTACTTTTCCGGGTTTGGGTCTGGCCCAGGAAAAGGTTTTTCATTCGGCGCGGGAACCGCCGCGTCTTGGACTGCCTGTTCTGTGCTGCCGCTTTTATTCTCTGCCGGATTGGAAGATTCTTTGATACGCGATTTCAGCAGAAAATATTCCATCGTCTGACTGATCATATGAACGTCTTCCGCCAGGTCCAGCTTGATAAAGGCTACGGAGCATACTAAAAACGCAATAAAAACCGCCACCGCTACTGCTGCCGCCAACAGCAAAAGACCCAACAGAAGATCCCACACATCTCGAATCCAAACAAGGGAGGACAGTCCTATCAATCCTCCTGCTAAAATGATCAGAACAAAACCGATTTTGACCAGGGTTCTCAGAAATCCGATCCATACGGTGCGATCCTTTGTCATACTATCCCACGATACACTTTTTTTCATGTTGCTGACCCTCCTTCAATTTCCTTCATAATAGGACAAAATGTCCTATTTGTCAAGCGGATTTATGACAAAATGTTCTAATCGGAGGTGAATGTATGGTTTTTGGATCTCGCTTGAAAGCTTTGCGTATGCAAAGAAGGCTGACACAGGTCACCGTACAGCTTGAAACCGGGATCGAACAGACCCTGATTTCAAAATACGAACGGGGAGAGCGTATCCCCCCAACGGACTCCCTGATGATTTTGGCGCAATTTTATCATACGAGCATGGACTACATCATGGGGCTTACAGACGAACCCCAGCCCTATCCCTGTTCCGGCTCCAACGCAAAAGAGCTGTAACCGATTTCCCTGCGGGAGAATGGTTACAGCTCTTCACAGCGCTTCTTATGGCAGCCTTTTACCTTCTGTCATGGTCCCTTCTGGGCCGGCGGTCACGGTCGCCGTGATCCCGGCGGGGGCCCCGGTCTTCGGAGATGTCGTTCTCCGGCACGGCGCCGTCCAGGTCGATCAGCGCGTCCCGGCGGCTTAGATTCAGTCTGCCCTTGTCGTCGATCTCCAACACCTTTACCTTGACCACGTCGCCTACGTTCACCACGTCGGTGACCTTCTCCGTGCGCTTGATATCCAGCCGGGAAATGTGCACCAGGCCTTCCTTGCCGGGGGCGATCTCCACAAAGGCGCCGAAGTCCATCAGCCTGGTCACGCGGCCGTTGTAGTAAGAACCGGGCTCGGGATCGTTGACGATGGTATCCACAATATCCAACGCGCGGCGGCAGTTGTCGATATCGATGCCGGTGATATACACGTGGCCGTCCTCTTCCACGTCCATGGTGATCTGGCACTCGGCGCAGATCTTCTGAATGACCTTGCCGCCCGTGCCGATGACCTCGCGGATCTTGTCCACGGGGATCTGGGTGGAGAGCATTTTGGGCGCGTACTTGGAAAGCTCGGGCCGCACTTCGGGAATGGCCTTCAAGATCACCTCGTCCAGAATATAATTTCTGGCCTTGTGGGTCTTTTCCAGGGCTTCCTTTACCATTTCGGGCAGCAGGCCCTTGATCTTCAGGTCCATCTGAATGGCGGTAATGCCCTTCTTGGTGCCGCCTACCTTAAAGTCCATATCGCCGAAGAAGTCCTCCACGCCCTGAATGTCCACCATGGTCATCCAGCGGTCGCCCTCGGTGATCA
>CAZBDS010000149.1:0-2700 GCA_964490735.1 uncultured Acutalibacter sp.
GAACGACGTGAACATGATCGACCCCTTCCATTTGGAAGCCTATGGGGAGACCGCCGTCAACTATAACCGGGACGTGGAGGTGTTCCCCGTTTTAAACGCCATGTTCCAGCAGATCTCCGGCGAATCCCCCTACAAGTCCCCCACGGACATGGGCGTGAACATGGCCGGCAACTGCATTGTGGACGACGAGATCTGCTGTGAGGCGGCCCGGCAGGAGATCGTCCGGCGGTATTACAAGGGCCTGTATGACCGGCGCCGGGGCTTTGGCTCCGACGAGGCCGTTTACAAGCTGGAGCTGCTGATGAACCAGGCCCAGGTGTCCCTTGACGACCGGGCCGTGGCCGGCCCCGCCCTGAAGCGGGCCGAAGAAACCGGCCTGCCCGCGGCGGCCATCGAGCTGCCCGACGGCCGGATCATCACCGGAAAGACCTCTGACCTGCTGGGGGCCTCCTCCGCCGTGCTTTTAAACGCTTTAAAAGCCCTGGGCGGGATTCAGAAGGACATTCACCTGATCTCCCCCATCATCATCGAACCCATTCAGAAATTAAAAACCACCCATTTGGGCGGGCACAATCCCCGGCTGCACACCGACGAGATCCTCCTTGCCCTGTCCATTTGCGCGGCCACCAACCCCACCGCGGAGCTGGCGATGCGGCAGCTGCCCAAGCTGCGGGGGTGCGAGGCCCACTCTACGGTAATGCTGTCCCAGGTGGACGAAAATACCTTCCGCAAGCTGGGGGTCAATTTGACCTGCGAGCCCCAATATCAGACGAAAAAGCTGTACCACGGATAACAGATTCCCATTTCTCAGAAAGGCATTTCTATGGAAACCGTATTTGACCTGATCCGGGCGGGAAAAGTGTCCCTGCCGGAAACGCCGTCCATTGTGGTGGACGAGGCCACGGCCCGCCGCAATATCCTGCGGGAGCAGGAGGCAGTGGCCCGAAACGGCTGCAAGCTGCGGCCCCACATCAAAACCCACAAGATCCCCTACTTTGCCAGGCTGCAATTGGAGGCAGGCGCTAACGGCGTCACCTGCGCCAAGGTCAGCGAGGCGGAGGTGATGGCCCAGGGCGGCGTGGAGGACATCTTCATCGCCTATCCCCTGGTGGGGGAATTCCGGATCAAACGAGCGCTGGCGCTGCAAAAAGAGCTCCGGCGTTTGATTTTGGCCGCCGACAGCCTGGAGGGCGCCCGCGCTCTGGAAGAAGCCGCCGAGAAAGCCGGAACAGTCCTGGAGCTCCGGCTGGAAGTGGACACCGGGGCCAAGCGCACCGGCGCCCTGCAAAAGGACTATCTGGCGCTGGCAAAGAAAATCGCCGCCCTGCCCCATTTGAAGCTGACCGGCATTTACACCTTCAAAAGCCTGATCCTCGGGGGACAGCCCACAGAGGACAACGAAGCCGCCGCCCTGGAGGAAGCGAAAATGATCTCCGCCATGGCACAGGAGCTGCGGGCCGCGGGAATCCCCATCGAGGACGTGAGCGCGGGCTCCACCCCCACAGGGCTGCAGGTTGCCGCCACGGGCCTGGTGACGGAGGTGCGCCCCGGCACCTACATTTTCGGGGACTGGATGCTGACAAAAGAACACTGCGCTTCCTTTCAGGATATCGCCGTACGGCTGTACGCCACGGTGGTGAGCACTCCCGGGCCGGATTACGCCATTTTGGACGGCGGCACCAAAACCTTTCCCATGGACATTCCGCTGGACACGGCCCCGGCCTTTTATCCCGGCTACGCCATTCCCATCGGCCCGGACGGAACGCCGGACGAAAACCTGCAGCTGCGCCGCATGAACGAGGAGCACGGCATTCTGACGGCTCGAAACGGCGTGACCGGCCTGCGGGTGGGCCAGATTTTAGAACTGGTGCCCATTCACGTATGCACCGCCGTCAACATGCAGAACAGCCTGTTCGTCTACGGGGAAGAAGGCCTGCGGCGAATGCCGGTGGCCGCAAGGGGGATGCTGGTATGATCCATATCAAAAACGCCAGGATCTGCGACGGGACGGGGCAGAAGCCCTTTTCGGGCGAGATCCTGATCGACGGGGAAAAGCTCAAGGAGGTTTCCCGGAAGCCTTTGGGAGAGCTGGACGCCCAGGTCATCGACGCCGGCGGGGAAACCGTGACCCCGGGCTTTATCGACGCCCACCGCCACTGCGACCTGGCGGCGCTGTACAACCCGGATTTTGGCGAAATTGAAGCGGCCCAGGGTATCACCACGGCGGTGATGGGCAACTGCGGCCTGGCGCCCGCTCCCTGTAAGCCCGCATACCGGGACCGGCTGTACGACTTTTTGGAGCCCTGCCTGGGCGCTGCCCCCAAGGACAGCTTTTTCCCCAAGGTCTCCGACTTCTTCCGGGCTTTGGAAGGAAAGAAATACCCCTTGAACCTGGGGGTGCTGGGGGCCACCGGGGCCATCACCACGGCGGCCAAGGGCTTTGAGGATGTTCCCTTTGAGGAAAGCTCCCGGAAAAAGGCGGAGTGCTATGTGCGGGACGCCATGGAGGCCGGAGCCCTGGGCCTTTCCTGCGGCATCATGTACACACCTGAATGTTACAGCACCCTCGGTGACTTTGCTTTTCTGGCCGGGATCGCCGGGGAATACGGCGGCTACCTCACCAGCCACATTCGGGGAGAAGGCAATTCCCTGACCCAGTCGGTGGAGGAGGTGCTGGAGATTGGCCGAAAGGCCGGGGTG
>CAZBDS010000149.1:2800-4626 GCA_964490735.1 uncultured Acutalibacter sp.
GCGGAAGAGATCGAAACGGATTTTCCGGACTGGGACAACATGGTGTGCTCCATCGGCTGGGAGCGCATCGTCATCAGCTCCGTCATTCGGGAGGAGGACCGGCGGTTCTCCGGAAAAACCATGGCCGAGGCCGCGGCGGAGGCAGGGATCTCCCCCGCGGAGCTGCTGTGCGGGCTGGTGGCGGGAAACGAAGGCAAGGTGGGGGTCATTGTCATGAGCATGGCCGAAGCCGACGTGGACCGGGTGCTGTGCCTGCCCTACACCTCGCTGATCTCCGATTCCCTGTACGGCGACGGGGACATGCCCCACCCCAGGCTGTACGGCTCTTTCCCCAAATTCCTGCGGGAATACGTCCGGGAAAAGAAGCTGCTCACCTTGGAGGAAGCCGTGAAAAAGATGACTTCCCTGCCCGCCCGGCGGCTGGGCCTGACGGACCGGGGCACCCTGGAACCGGGCAAGACCGCCGACCTGCTGCTCTTCGACCCCGCCCGCTTTACCGACCGGGCCACCTGGCAGGAGCCCAAAAGCCTGGCCGAGGGTTTAACCTGCAGCTTTGTGGGTGGGAAGCCCTCCCGGGAGCTGGGGGGAAAAGTCCTAAAGCGGGGCGGCTGAACGGTTTTTACCACTCGCAATTTCCCGGGCCCGCGCCCGGAATTTGAACAAACTTATCGCGTAAAGAAAGGAACGATGCACCATGAGCAGAATTGAAGACAAACTGAAAGAGCTGGGCCTGACCCTTCCCCAGCCTCCGGCCAAGGGAGGCCTG
This sequence comes from uncultured Acutalibacter sp., assembly GCA_964490735.1. Lineage (GTDB taxonomy): Bacteria > Bacillota > Clostridia > Oscillospirales > Acutalibacteraceae > Acutalibacter. The sequence continues at coordinate 3,567 of CAZBDS010000149.1, forward strand.
TACACGCCGGCCAAACGCTTTGGCGGAAACCTGGTCTATATTTCCGGCTGCGGCCCCTCCACCGACGGCACCCCCATTGTGGGCAAGCTGGGCGAGGGCGTCACCGAAGAGCAGGGCTATGCCTACGCCAGAGGCTCCATGCTCAACGTGCTGGCCGTGCTGAAGCGGGAGATCGGCGACCTGGACAAGGTGAAGGACTGCGTGAAGGTCACTTGCTTTGTGGCCTCTACCCCCGATTTTTACAACCAGCCCCAGGTGGCCAACGGCGGCACCCAGCTGTTGATCGACCTGTTCGGCCAGGAAAAGGGCGCGCCCACTCGCTCCGCTATCGGCATGGCGGTGCTTCCCGGCAACATGCCCGTGGAGACAGAAGCCATCTTCGCGGTGGAATAAGCGAATACAAAAGCGGCTCTGCAAAATGCAGAGCCGCTTTTTATTATGATAAAAATGCTTTTAGAAATTGCCGTTGGTTAAATCGTCCACGATCAGGGTGCGGGGGGCGTTGTCGTCCGCCTTAGCGGCGGGGGCGGCAGCGGGAGCAGCCTGCGTCTCAGCGGGCTCGCCGTCGTGGGGGCCGTCCCTCCACTGCAGGAACTTCTCGGCCACCTGGGGGAACAGGGCTAGGCTGAGCACATCTTCTTCGCACTTGCCCAGGCCCTTTTCCTTGCTTTCCGCCCGGAGCTTTTCCATCTCCGGCTCCAGCAGGTCGGCGGGGCGGCAGGTGATGACCTCGTCGTTTCCGATGGCCTTTTTGCGCACTTCCTCGTTCACCGGGCCGGGAAGCCTGCCATATTCGCCGCGAAGCAGGCCCTTACTCTCCTTGGTGATCATCTTATAGCGCTCGCCGGAGAGCACGTTCAGCACCGCCTGCGAGCCCACGATCTGGCTGGTGGGCGTCACCAGGGGCGGGAAGCCGAAGTCCTCACGGACCCGGGGCACTTCCGCCAGCACCTCGTAGTATTTGTCCTCCGCCTTGGCCTGAGCCAGCTGGGAGATCAGGTTACTGAGCATGCCGCCGGGCACCTGGTACAGCAGGGTGTTCACGTCCACCTTCAGCACC
>CAZBDS010000150.1:0-4610 GCA_964490735.1 uncultured Acutalibacter sp.
TTTACGGCATGACCGGCGGCCAGATGGCCCCTACGTCCCTGCCGGGCCAGGTCACCCAGACCACCCCCTATGGCCGGGACACGAACACTGCCGGGTATCCTGTGCGGGTGTGCGAGCTGCTGTCCACCCTGGACGGCGTGGCTTTTGCCCAGCGGGTCACCGTCAGCGATGTGAAGAATGTAAACATTGCCCGGAAAGCCATTAAGAAAGCCTTCCAGAACCAGCTGGACGGCAAGGGCTACTCCATTGTAGAGGTGCTTTCCACCTGTCCCACCAACTGGGGCCTGTCTCCCGTGGAGGCCGTCAAGTGGATGAACGAGAACATGGTGCCCTACTATCCTCTGGGCGTGTATAAGGACGTGGAGGAGGGCGTGAAGAAATGAAAAACCTGAACATCATCTTTGCGGGCTTCGGCGGGCAGGGCGTGCTGTTTGCCGGGAAGGTGGCCGCCTATGCCGGGCTCATTGAAAATAAGGAGATCTCCTGGCTGCCCTCTTACGGCCCGGAAATGCGGGGCGGCACCGCCAACTGCAGCGTCTGCGTTTCCGACGACCCCATCGGCTCGCCTCTGGTGACCAGCCCCAACGTGCTGGTGGCCATGAACCTGCCCTCTCTCGATAAATTCATCGATACCGTGGAGCCCGGCGGCACCGTGCTTGTGGACAGCTCCCTGATCGCCAAGAAGGTGGAGCGCACCGACGTCACCGTCCATTACGTACCCGCCTCTCAGATGGCCGAGGAAAACGGCCTGAAGGGCCTTGCCAACATGATTTTGATCGGCAAGCTCTTTCACGAGGTCTGCGCCTCCGGCGGCGAGCTGAGCTTCTGCACCGCCGATACGCTGGATCAGGCCATGCAGAAGTGCATTCCTCCCCGCAAGGCCGACATGCTGGACTTGAACCGCAAGGCTGTGTCCCTGGGCGCTGCCTGCAAGTAAAGCCAAAAGCAAAGGAAGGCTTCTCTTTTGAGAAGCCTTCCTTTTTATTTTATTGCCGGTCAATGAATTACTTGGTGGGGTCTCCGCACACGCCCACAAACAGAATGGAGCTGCCGTTGTAGGCCCAGTTGTCCTTCGTCTCGGTAGTTTGATCGACCGCCGTAATGGCGAACAGGAAAGGCCGGTTTAGGTTCATTTCCAAAACGGGGTGTTCTTCCGGCGCCGGCGCGCCTGTGGCCTCCTGGGCAATCATCGTGTAGGCCGCGGCCTCCACGCCCTCCTCGTCGATGGCGATGTGCACGCCCTGCTCCGCCTGGGAAAGGTACAGCCCCGTGTAGGGCTCGGGCAGGGAATCGTACATGCCGGAAAAATCGGCCAGGTTCCCGTTTGTGGCGCTTTGAAGGCCCAGGGTATCCAGGGTGTCCATCAGGTCGTACTTGCTGTCAATGGAGAATTTCGGCACCCGCCAGTGGACCTCATAGCTGTCCAGCTCCCGGGGGTAGAACATTTCCTCAAAGCGGTCGGGATCGCTTAAAAGCTCCTGGGGGGAGACCCCCTCGTCGGGCAGGATAAAGATCATCCGGAAGCCTCCGTGCAGATACCGTTCGGACCGGAGAAAGCCTTCCTCGTCATAGCCCGAGCCGTGTTCGTCGCTCTGCCGCATATATTCCGCCGTCACCTCCGAGCCGTCCGCCTTAAAAAAGACGTCCTTTTCGTTGTAGTCCTCTATGAATTCGTCTCCCCAGCGGGCCCGCAGGTACACGGTGTTGATCAGGGCCAGCATGGTGTCATAGCTGAATTCGAATTCCGGCTCCAAAAGGCCGCCGGTATTTTCAGATACCCACTTGGTCATGTCCTTGCCCACGTCCGGGTCGGTAAAGTTGGCCTGAAAGAGGCCGGAGAAAAAGTCCTGTTCCGCGCCGGAGATAAAGTCTTGGGAAAACTGGCACCGGCCGTCCATCCACAGGGAATTGGCCAGCTTGAACTGGCTTGCTTCCTCGTCCGTATAGTGCTGCCTGTAATACCGGCCGCACTGGTCTGCCGCCCAGTCGAGGGCGGAAACGTGCAAGGCGTTTTGAAATTCCGCCTCCGTTTGATTTCTCGCGCCGGAACCTGCCAAAGCCAGGGCATAATAAAGGCTTAGGGGGCAATAGCAGTCATTTTCCCCCAGTTCTCCCGCCAGTGCCAGGGTGCTGTCCCGGGCGAAGTCGTTCAGCGCCGCCTGAAACTCGGGGTCGATATAATTGGCCTTTATGGCGTCATTGACCTTCTCATCGAATTCCCGCTGTTCTTCCTCGGTCATCTCGTAGTATTTTTTTTCGGATTCCTCGATCATGGTGAGCCAGCTTGCCTTCTTTACCTCGGCGGGCGTTCCCACCTGCAGGGACCGGGGAATGTTCAGGGTGTTTACCGGCACTCTCCCCAGCCGCAGGGAGGCAAATATGCCGCACACTAGGACCAGTGCCGCCAGAGGCGCGCAGATCAGGGCGCGCTTCGTATTCTTTTTCCGGGCCGCCAGCCGGGCTTCCCGCTTTTCGTACACGTCTATTTTAAATTCCTGTGCCGATTTCAAAGGAATTCCTCCTTTCCGAGCCTTTCCTTCAAGGCTTGCCTGCCCCGGTAGGAAAGGTTTTCGATCTGCTTCTTATTTTTCTTCATGACCTTCGCCGTCTCGTCCAGCGAAAGCTCCTCAAAGTACAACAGGTAAAGGGCCTCCCGGTAGTCGGGGGAAAGGCTGTCCAGGGCCTCCAGCAGCTCCCGGCGGGTCTCGCTTTGGCAGAGATTGTCCTCCAGCGCGGCGGCGTCTTCCCGGCAAAGAAGAGATTCCTCGCCGAAATCCGCCCGGCGCTTTTGCTTTTTCAACAGGTTCAGCGCCTTGTTCCGCCCCAAGGCAAACAGATAGGTTTTCAAAGACGCTCCCCGGCTTTCCCGCCAGGGGTGGAGCAACAGTTCCACAAAAGCGTCCTCCGCAGCGTCTTCCGCGTCTTCCCCTGTGGGAAGATACCGCAAAAGGAAAAAGATCAGGTTTTCCCGGTAGGCGTCGATCACGGCGTCAAAACCGGTCCTGTCACCGTTTTGAAACCGGCGGTAGCTTTCCTCAGCGCTGCTCACTGGATCATCCCCTTTCTAAAGGCGCCTTGCAGCGAACGCATTTCAAAGGTCCCCGGGGGCCTTTGAAACGGGCGGAGCCGCCCGCCCGGGCTTCGGTGTTCCCCGAAGCCCGGGCGCGTTCGCTTTTGCAGCTGCAACCATTATACAACACAGCGGGAAAAAACACTCACTTTTTCCGAAAAAAAGAGGGACTTGCCCAACGGAGGCCTTTTTGGTATAATAATTTAAATATGGATCGTTTTGGCGCCTGTCCGCGGCCGGGAATTTTTTCGGCGGGATATCTGCGCGGTAAAGAAACAAGGGGGATTCTCCATGCTTGTAAAGCTTTTAGCCTATACACCGGAACCTGAAAAGACCGTAGCCTGCGCCGCCAAACTGTGCTATGCCGCGTCGGATATCGACACCCTCTACGACGGCCTGACCGACGAAAAGGTGGAAAGCTTTCTTGACCACCTGAACAACATCGGACATCAGAGCCCCATCGAGCACGCCAGCTTTACCTTCGGCATCGAGGGCGTCTCCCGTTCCCTGCTGGCCCAGATCACCCGGCATCGCATCGCTTCCTTCAGCGTACAGAGCCAGCGCTATGTCCGGGAGGGAGGGCGCCCCCAGAGCGAGGCCTTCCAGTTTGTGGTGCCTCCCGAGATCGAGGGGATCCCCGAGGCGAAGGAGGAGTTCCTCCAGGCCATGGAGGAGGACGCCCGGCACTACGAAAGCCTTACGTCCCTTTTGAAAGAAAAGCATAAAAAAGAATTCCTGGCCCAGGGCGACGACGAAAAGGCCGCCGCCAGAAAAGCGGAGAAGAAAGCCATTGAAGACGCCCGGTTCGTGTTGCCCAACGCCTGTGCCACCAAGATGATCTGCACCATGAACGCCCGCTCCCTCATGAACTTTTTCACCCTGCGCTGCTGCAACCGCGCCCAGTGGGAGATCCGGGAGCTGGCCACGCAGATGCTCAGGGAAGTGAAAAAGGTGGCCCCCCATTTGTTTCAGGACGCCGGCCCCGGCTGTCTCCGGGGCCCCTGCCCCGAAGGGCCCATGTCCTGCGGGAAAGCGGCGCAGGTCAAAAAGACATTCCGTTCTCTGTAAGAGGTGAGCTTTTATGGTAATCGTATTGTTTGCGGAAGGCTTTGAAGAAGTGGAGGCCCTGGCCCCGGTGGATCTGCTGCGCCGGGCCGGACTGCAGGTCGTCATGGCCGGCGTGGGCGGCCGGGAGATCACCGGCTCCCACGGGATCAGGACCGTTATGGACAAGACTGTTGACGAAGTAAAGCCCGAAGAGACCGACGCCCTTGTATTGCCGGGCGGTTTGCCGGGCACCCTGCATTTAGAGGCTTCTCCCGCTGTGCAGGCTTTGATTGATTCCTGTGCTGCCCGTGGGAAAATCGTGGGCGCCATCTGCGCCGCGCCCTCCATTCTGGCCCATAAGGGGCTTTTGAAGGGCCGCAGCGCCACCGCGTTTCCCAACTTTCAAAAGGACCTGGAAGAGGGCGGCGCGTTGCTCAGTGAAGAATACGTCTGCCGGGACGGGAATTTCATTACCGCCCGGGGTATGGGCGTG
>CAZBDS010000151.1:0-4554 GCA_964490735.1 uncultured Acutalibacter sp.
TGTCAAAGGCGGTGACAAAGAGGATATCCACCGCGATGTTGGCAGTGGAGGAGGCTGCCAGGAAAAAGAAGGGCGTGCGGGAATCCCCCAGGGCGGAAAAAATGCCGGTGGCAATGTTATAGAAAAACACAAAGGGCAGGCCCCAGATATAGATGTCCAGGTATAGTTTAGAATCGGCAAAGGCCTCTTCCGGGGTGCGGATCAGCCGCAGCAGCCCGTCGCAGGACAGCACCCCAATCGCCATAAGAACCGCGCACAAAACGGCGCTGGCAATGCAGGCGGTGGAAACGGCGGTCTTCACCTTTCCGTACTCCTTGGCGCCGAACAGCTGAGAGACAACAACGGAACAGCCGATATTGCAGCCGAAAGCAAAGGCGATAAAGATCAGCGTTACCTCGTAACTGTTGCCCACTGCGGCCAGCGCGGTTTCCCCGATAAACTTGCCCGCCACCAGGCTGTCGGCAATGTTGTAGAGCTGCTGGAAAATGATACTTCCGAACAGCGGAAGGCAAAAGCGCCACAGCACCCGTGACGGCTTCCCCACTGTCAGATCCGTATTCATAAAAACCCTTCCTCCTGTTGAGCCGGTGTACCGGTTGACTTCCCGGCAAGTTTTCATTATACTGGTTTTCAGGCATATTGAAAAATATAAATTTTATCCTTTGACATATCAAAACAGCATGGTGACTTTTATGAATATCAGTTATGACAGCTACCGGATCTTTTACTATGCGGCCAAATATCAAAACATTACGCAGGCGGCCAGCCGCTTAATGAACAGTCAGCCCAACGTTACAAGGGCCATAAAGAATCTGGAAGAAGCCCTGGGGTGCCAGCTGTTTCTCCGGTCCAACCGCGGCGTTCGTCTCACGCCGGAAGGAGAAAAGCTGTACGCCCATATCGCTCCCGCCGTTGAGCACATTCAGGCGGGAGAAGAAGCCATTTTGGCAGACCGGAGCCTGCAGGGCGGCCTTGTGACCATCGCGGCCAGCGAGATCGCGCTGCGCTGCTGCCTGCTGCCGGTGCTGGGAAAATACCGGCAGAGCTATCCGGGGGTCCGGATCCGCGTTTCCAACCATTCCGCTTCCCAGGCGATTGCCGCGCTGCAGGACGGCCTGGCCGATTTTGCGGTGGTCACCGCCGCGGAGGAGATCCCGAAAGGCCTGCGCCAGCGCCGGGTAAAGGACATACAGGAGGTGCCCGTCTGCGGAGAAGTCTTTTCCTTCCTCCAAGGCAGACCGCTGTCCCTGGAGGAATTGGCTCAGTATCCGCTGATCGGCCTGGGCCCCGACACCGTGTCCTTCCGCTTTTTCAGCAAATTCTTTTCCCGGCATCAGGTCCCTTTTCACCTGGACATCGAGACCGCCACCGCGGACCAGATTCTCCCCTTCGTCAGGGAAGGGCTGGGCATCGGCTTTGTGCCGGAAGAATTCCTGCAGGAGCTGTCCCCTTCAGAACCGATTCGGACGCTTTCCTTAAAAGATCCCGTTCCCAAGCGCTCGATTTTGCTTTTGAAGCGGGAGCGCTATGCACTGAGCGCCGCGGCAAAGAAGCTGGATCAAATGTTTCTGCCCTAAAGCCGCATTTCTCCCCGGGTCTGCAATCTTTTGTCCCCGCATATTTTTTCTTGACTTTTTTTCAAACAGATTTATAATTTCATCGTACTCTAATACAAGCCGTAAGACAGCCAAAAAGGGGGAACTTTCATGACAAACCAAAAACCGGTCCTGATGGACGGAGCCGTGGGAACCAGTATCTGGGAGAAAACGGAAGACAAATTGCCGGTTTGGATGTACAACCTGAAAAATCCGGCCGTGGTAAAGGAACTGGCCGAAGAATACATTGCGGCAGGCTCTAAAATCATTCTCGCCAACACTTTCGGCGCCAACGGCCCTGTGGTCCGCCGTTCCTCTGACTACGCACCGGGCGAAGTGGTCTCCGCCGGAGTCCGCATCGCGAAAGAAGCCGCCGCAGGCACCGGCGTAAAGGTGGCCCTGTCCATCGGCCCTCTCTCCCAGCTGATCGAGCCTTACGGCGACGTAACGGAAGAAGAAGCAACCCAGATCTACGAGGAAATGATCGGCGCCGGCATGACGGAAAAGCCGGACCTGATCCTGCTGCAGACCTTTATGGACGTGGAAATGATGCGCATTGCCACCGGTGTGGCAAAGCAGTGCGGCGTCCCGGTCTTCTGCGCCATGACTTTTGAAAAAGTAGGCAAAACCATGATGGGCAATTCCGTGGAAGACGTCATCGAGACCCTCACCCCTCTGGGAATTGACGCCATCGGCATGAACTGCTCCCTGGGGCCGGACCTGGCCCTGCCGATCATTCGGGAATTCTCGGAAAAGACCGACCTTCCCCTGGTGTTCAAGCCCAACGCCGGCAAGCCGCTTCTTTCGGCGGACGGCACCACCACCACGCCCTATAACGCGGAGCATTTCGCGCAAGAGATCGCGCCCGCGCTGGACTATGTCTCTTATGTGGGCGGCTGCTGCGGAAGCAATCCTTCCTATATCCGAAAGCTGAAAGAGAGCTTTGACCTGTAACCGCCCGTACCCATTCTGATCAGAAAGGGAACACAGCATTTTTGAGGAGAGAAAGCCTTTCATGGAACTTACAAAAGAAATTTCCCTGCTCCGCGGGCTGGCCCAGCAATACGCGGAGCTGTGCGCGTCCGAGGAAAACAAAGAGCATTACCTGCGCTGCAAGGCGGTAAACGACCTGCAGCCCCAGCGCCCGCCGGTGTGGATCGACGAGGTGCCCTGGAACGAAATGAATTTTGAAGACCGCCTCACCCTCACCTGCGAGGATCCCTTTTTGCAGAAGATGGAATGGTTCTTCAAGGAAAAGCTTTACCGCTGGGAGTTCTTCCGGGCCGACATGTACCTGCCGCCCTACTATCCCATCGGAAAGTCCTGGGAGTCCAGCGGCATTGGGGTAAAGATCGTAGAGGACACCGAAGCCACCGACAACGCCAACCACATCGTCTCCCACCACTATTTTGACGAGCTGGACACGGAGGAAAAGCTTGCCCGCCTGCACCTTCCCGTTATTACCGCCCACCCGGAAAAGGACGCGGAGGCGGTGGCCAGGGCCGCAGAGATTCTGGACGGTATTCTGCCTGTGCGGCTGTGTGGGACCAATATCGGCCACTCCCCCTGGGACGACCTTTCCATGCTGCGGGGCGTGGAACCCATTCTCATCGACATGATGGACCGGCCGGAATTTCTCCATAAAACTATGGAGATCTTCACCCAGATCGGCCTTTCCAAAATGGAGCAGCTGGAGCGGCTGGGCCTGCTGGATTCCCAGCTGGAAAGCCTGCACTGCACGCCGCCCTTTACCGACGACCTTCCCCAGAAGGACGCCGTCCCCGGAAAGGTCCGCACCCAGGACGTCTGGTTCCGGGCCATGTCCCAGATGTTCTCCACGGTTTCCCCCGCCGCCTTTGAGGAATTTGAGTTCCAATACATGAAGCGGCTGGCGGAGAAATGCGGCCTGACCTATTACGGCTGCTGCGAGCCCCTGGACCGCTTTATGCCCATTCTGAAAACCCTGCCGAACCTGCGCAAGTGCGGCGTAAGCCCCTGGTCCAATGTCCGGAAAATGGCGGAAGAGCTGGGCGGAAACTACGTATACGCCCGAAAGCCCAACCCTGCCAATGTGGGCTCCGGCTTTAACGAGGACACGATCCGGGCGGAGATCCGGGAGACCATCGAGGCCTGCCTGGAGCACAAGTGCCCCTATGAATTTGTTTTAAAGGATATCAGCACGGTGGCTTACCGTCCCCAGAACCTGTTCCGCTGGAGCCAGGTGGTACAGGAGACCATCGACGAGTACTATCGTTAACGATAACCGCCAAACCGGCCAGCCGCTCGGAAACGTTCCGGGCGGCTGTTTGCTTTTTGCCCGCCCCGATTGGGAATTTACTTTTTTCCCGTTTTGGCGTATAATAGAAAAATCGAACGGAAAGGGGCGCAAAACCGTGGGTAATTTGAAAGAATACCGTTTGCAGGAAATCGAAAACCTGAAAATACACGGCCGGACCTCCGGCAGAAAAGATCCCCTCACCCTGTTCTGGACCGCCTCCGGTTTTGAGGTAAACGTCACCGGCTCGGAGCTTTGGGCAGAACTGGAAGGCGATTTTGAAACCTACGAGCCCTGGATCAGCACCCGGGTCAACAACGGCTGGGTCAGCCGTCAGATGATAAATAAGGGGCGGCAATGGATCTGCCTGTTCCGGGGCCGGGATCCGGAGGCCGTCAAGAATGTCCGGCTGGAAAAGGACAGCCAGGCCCCTTCCGGAGACCCCTCCCATCTGCTGCAGGTCTGCCGCCTGCGCACCGACGGAGAATTTCTGCCGGTGGCGGACAAGGCCCTGAAGCTGGAATTCATCGGCGACAGCATCACCTGCGGCGAAAGCGCCATCGGCTCTAAGGCCGAAGTGGAATGGGCCGCCATGCTAGCTTCTGCCGAAAACAACTATGCCGTGATGACCGGCGACCTGATGGACGCCGACGTGCGGCTTCTCTCCCAGGGAGGCTGGGGCGT
>CAZBDS010000152.1:0-4508 GCA_964490735.1 uncultured Acutalibacter sp.
TTATGGCCCGCACACCTCCACAACGCGGGCCTTTTTTCAGATGCAAACGCAATGACCTAAATATACGGAATTTTACAGGCTTTGTCAATCATTTTTTCAAAAATCCCCTTCGAAAAACAAAAAGGGCCCTTCTCCCCGGCAAAAGGAGAAGGGCCCCAGGTTTTATTAGACTTTAGGAAAGCTTGCTGAACCGCCGGAGCATCACCACAGACTGGGCCCGAGTGGCGTTGCCCTTGGGCCCCAGTGTAGAAGAGGTCACCCCGGTGATCACCCCGGTACCCACGGCCCAGGCCATGGCAGTCCCGGCGTAGGAAGCGATCGAAGCGGTGTCGTTAAATTGATCCAGATTTCCCCGGGAACTGGTGTTCAACCCCTTGTACTGGGCATAGCGGTACAGCATTGCCGCCAGCTCCTGGCGGGTGATGTTCCTGCTGGGGGCAAACTTGTCGGCGCTAACGCCCGACACTACCCCGGTGCTCTCCGCCCAGGCCACCGCCTTGGCGTAATAGGCGTCGCCGGGAACGTCGCTGAAACGGGAGGTCCCGGCAGCGGGACTGCCCTCCATGCGGTACAAAACGGAAACCAGCATACCCCGGTTCACAGCGGCCTCGGGCAGGAACCTTGTGTCGGACACACCGTTAAAATATTTCTTGGCATAGGCCCATTCAATGTCCTCTTTCGCCCAGTGGCTCTTCACATCTACAAAGGGCGTCTCGCCGTACTCGTTATCATCGGGGCCCGGCCCGGGATCGTCATTGTCCAGGGTGCCGATCACAAAGGGGATCCGGTTGGCCGAGGCAAACAGCTGGGCCAGCGTAGCGGCCTCCACATACATGGTCAGATTGTCGCAGCCGTAAAAGGCGTCGGCGGAAATACTGGAAACGGAGCCGGGCACCGACAGGGTGTGCAGCTTCCCGCAGCCGTTAAAGGCCAGCTGATCGATGCGGCTTACGCCGTCGGGCAGGATCACCTTGGTCAGGGACGAGCAGCCATCAAAAGCCAGCTGGCCTACCGTCACCACATTTCCGAACACCGTCACGGTGTCCAGAGCGGTGCAGCCCCTGAACAGAGCGGTGGAAATATCCTGCAGACTGGAGGGCAGCCGCAGGCTGACCAGAGCCTTGCAGCCGCTAAAGGCGTAGGCACCGATGCTGGTGATGCCGTCATCCAGAAAAACGGAACTCAGATTTTTACAGTCATAAAAGGCATGGTCGCCAATGCTTTTGACGCCGGTGGGAATGGAGATCATCTTCAGGTTCAGGCAGGAATAAAAGGTGTTGGATTCGATGGCGGTCAGGCTGGAAGGCAGGTTGACGTTTTCCAGGGCGTAACAGTACCGGAAGGCGTCCTTGCCCAAGCTGACCAGGCCCTCGCTCAGCGTAACGGAGCGCAGAGACGTGCAGGAGGCAAAGGCGCCGTCGCCGATGGTCTGCACCGAGGTGGGCACCGTGATGGCGGTCACATCTTCCGCACCGTCGAAGGCCCCGTCGGCAATATGCTCGATGGTGGTGGAGCCCGCGGTCCTGGGGATCGTCACTTTTCCCGCCACGTTCAGCACCCGGTCCAGGGTCCTGGTAAAGCGGTTGATCCGCAAATACCCGCCGTTCTCGGTCTGGTAGATCTCATATTCTGCCGCCGTCCCCGCCAAAGCCTCCACCGGCAGAACGGAAACCAGGAAAAGGGCGGACAGGCAAAGGGCCAGCAGACGTTTACTATATCGCAATTTCAGTTTCATGAAAAATCCTCCGAGGTTCTAAGTAATCCCATTTATTTATGATACAGGAAATCCCTGGGGAATTCAAGTTTTTTCCATAATTTTCTGGGAGTTCCCCTCATTTTTTACAAAGCCTCTCCCGTTTCCCGGTTTTTCCTTTCCCGGAAAAAAACCGAACCGGCTTTTCAGCCGGCTCGATTTTTGAGGTAAATATGAAAGGACGAAAACCCTTATACTCTTGTTTTAACGGAAGCGGCTCCCGAAAAAGCCATATCCGCTCTGGGACTGTAACGCCTGCCCCCCTGCTCCGCCGCTTTGCGGCCCCGCTTTCTGGCCCGCAGGAACGCCCACACGCCGGACCCGGGCACCACCAGGATCAGGGCAAAAGCCCCTACGCTGATCCAGGGGGAAGCGGCGGCCTCCGGCACATTGGCCGAAAGCTCGGTGGCCTGGGGCGCCTGAGACTCCCGCACCTGCTGGGAGTACCGGGCGGAAGCCGTCTCCGTCTTGGCTGCCGTGGCCATGCTCAGGGTGGACACCGTGACCACGGTGAGAACCAGCACCAGCACAAAGCTAAGTACGCTTTTCAAAATCCCGCGGCCCATACAGGCGTCCTCCTTTCCCTGGGAAGATGACACTTTGATGACAAGTGTTACAATTTGGTTACATTTTAGCATGCCATTGTCACAATTGCAACCCCCTTTTGAAATTTTCTCAAAGATTCATAATTAGTTCACATTCTTTCCGGTAAAACCCGCTAAAAAAGGAAAGCCCCCGCGCGGCGGAAGGCTTTCCTTTTCAGTCAGATGTTTCAGCGGAACAGCGTGCACTCGCCGCTTTCCCGGTAATAGCGGATCCTCTTTTCAATCTCCTCCCGGGGGCACTTAAAATAGTCCGCCAGGCAGCCGATGCAGAGAAAGTCCTCAGCGCCTCGGTACACCAGCTTCCGGTAAATGGCAATGTCGTCCATGCCCAGAGGCGCGCCGCAGTCCCGGCAGGTTTTATAATTGCTCAAGCTCTGTCCTCCGGGCTCGTTTCAGCGGACCTTCACGGGCCTGGCCCGGTACACCAGGCAGCTGTGGGGCTCCACGTCTTTCGCGCAGCGTTCGGTAAACACACCCTCGTCCTGACGGGTCCAGCAGTTGCGCAGCTCCAGGCCCATGCCGGCGGCGCTGGGAATCCCCATATCCCAGAACTGCAGGGAAAGTTCCGCTTTCCTGTCGCCCAGGTTAAACATGCCGATGGCCAGGGAACCGTCGCCCATGGGCTTTATCAGCGTAAACAGGTTTTCGGGATTGTGCCGGTTAGGAATCACATAGGGCCCGCGGCACTCCACATCCTGGTTGATGGCCAGAATCTCCGGGTTGGTCAAGGTCTCCTTCGTAGCCTCGCTCATGCTGCGGATATCGCAGCCGATCATCAGGGGGGAATTCATCAAAACCCACAGGGAGAAATGGGTGCGGTATTCCTCGTCGGTGCAGCCGCCCAGGGTGCCGATCCACTCGTTGTTGCTGCCGCCGTGCATGCCCACCACCAGCATGTCGATATCGTTGTGGCAGAAGGGGCCGGAAAAGGCCGTCTTGTCCAGCTGGGACAGTGCCAGGGCCTTAATGGATTCCCAGTTGTCCTGAATATCTCCGGTAGAGCGGAACAGGTGGGCGCCCGAGCCCTGGATCCAGCTGTGCACGTCCTCGTGGCCCCAGTTGCAGGCGGAGAACAGAATATCCCGGCCGCAGTTGCGCAGGGCCAGAGACATGCGCTTGTACAGGATCTCGCCGTCGATGTGGTTGGGCTTGTAGCAGTTGTCGTATTTCAGATAGTCCACGCCCCAGGAGGCAAAGGCGGCCGCGTCCTGGAACTCGTGCTCAAAGCTGCCAGGATAACCCGCGCAGGTGTGGGTGCCGCAGCAGGAGTACATGCCAAACTTCAGCCCCTTGCTGTGGACATAGTCCGCCACGGCCTTCATGCCGTTGGGAAACTTTTCGGGGTCGGCCACCAGCTCGCCGTCCTTGCCCCGCTGCCGCAGGCTCCAGCAGTCGTCGATCACCACATACTCGTAGCCGGCGTCCTTCAAGCCGGAGCTCACCATCGCGTCGGCGGTCTCTTTCACCAGCTGTTCGTTGATATTCCAGGTAAAGGTGTTCCAGCTGTTCCAGCCCATGGGCGGGGTCAGCCCCAAAAACTTCTCGTGCATATGCGGTTCCTCCCGGTTTACAGATTTTGCCGTTTCGGCTTTCCCTCATTCTACGGTGCGGCAGGAAAAAAGTCAATAAAAAACCGGCCGGAGGAAAGCCCCGGCCGGTCCAGATCCCGCTTATTCCAATTCAAAAGCCCCGGTGTAGAGCTGGTAATACTTGCCCCGCTGGGCAATAAGCTCCTGGTGGGTGCCCGATTCGATGATCCTTCCCTGCTCCAGCACCTGAATGCTGTCGGAATTCTGCACGGTGGACAGCCGGTGGGCAATGACAAATACGGTGCGGCCCTTCATCAGGCCGTCCATGCCCTGCTGCACCAGCCGCTCGGTGCGGGTGTCGATGGAGGAGGTGGCCTCGTCCAGGATCATGACGGGCGGGTCCGCCACCGCGGCCCGGGCAATGCTTAAAAGCTGGCGCTGGCCCTGGGAAAGGCTGCCGCCGTCGCCGGAAAGCAGCGTGTCGTAACCGTCGGGCAGCCGGCGGATAAAGCCGTCCGCGTTGGCCAGCTTTGCCGCCGCCACAATCTCCTCCTCCGTGGCGTCCAGCTTGCCGTAGCGGATATTGTCCCGCACAGTGCCCGTAAACAGGTTGGTGTCCTG
>CAZBDS010000153.1:0-4493 GCA_964490735.1 uncultured Acutalibacter sp.
GCCAAAAGGATATCCGGATCGTTGACCAGGGCTCGGGCAATGGCAACGCGCTGCATCTGGCCGCCGGAAATCTGGTTGGGCCTCTTGTGAAGCTGATCTCCCAGGCCCACCCGCTCCAAAGCTTCCCGGGCCCGCTTCCGCCGCTGGGATTTGGACACGCCGGAAATGGTAAGAGCCAGCTCTACGTTCGAGAGCAGGTTCTGGTGGGGAATCAGGTTATAGCTCTGGAACACAAAGCCCACGGAGTGGTTCCGGTAGGAATCCCATTCCCGGTCTTTGTAGCGCCGGGTGGAAACGCCGTTGATCACCAGGTCTCCGCTGTCGTATTGATCCAGGCCACCAATGACGTTGAGCAGCGTGGTCTTGCCGGAGCCGCTGGGGCCCAGCACCGCCACGAACTCGTTGTCCCGCAGGGTGAGGCTCACGTTGTCCAGCGCCTTCTGCACCAGGTCGCCGGTACGGTAAGTCTTGCTGATCTGCTGTAATTGCAGCATGGGAACACATCCTTCTCTCAAACTGAAGCCTAAAAGCTGTCCGTTTTTACAATACCCAAATTATAAACATTTCAGCTTCGGGTTTGAAGAGAAAAATGTGACGGCCTTATGAATTTTGTGTGAATTCTCCCTCCCGGGCCGGAGGGAACAGGAACCGGAATTCCGTGTGCCCGGGTCGGCTGAAAACGTCGATTTTTACCCCGTGGCGTGAGGCGATCTGCTGGGCGATAGGCAGTCCCAGACCAGTGCCGGACGGATTGGCCCCGCCCTCTGCCCGCCGGAAACGCTGAAAGATCTGAGGCAGCAGCTCCGGGGCGATCCCCGGGCCGTGGTCCGTAACGGAGATCGTACAGCCTTCTTCCCCGTTTTTCAGGCAGAGGCGCACTGTCTCTCCCTCTGGGGAAAACTTGACGGCGTTGTCCATTACGGTAATAAGCATCTGCCGCAGCCTGCCGTAATCGCCGAGAACTGCGAACTCGCCCGCCTCCATCTTCGTTTCCAGCCGCACGCCCTTGGGCTCCGCCACCCGGCGCATGGAACGGGCCGCGTCCTCCGCCAGCTGACGGAGATCCACCGGTCCTTTCTCAATTTGAAAATCCGCGTTTTCCAGCCGGGACAGCTCCAGCAGGTCATCTACCAGCCGCTGGAGGTTTTTACTTTCCGCCAGCATCTGGCGCTGGTATTCCTCTACCTGCTCCGGCTCGGTGATCACCCCGTCCACCAGAGCTTCCAGGGAGCCCCGCAGCACCGTTACCGGCGTGCGCAGCTCGTGGGAAATATTGGAGATGAAATCCCGCCGGGTCTGCTCCAGCCGCTCCCGTTCCAAAGCGGTTTCCTGGAGCCTGTCCCCCATTTGGTCCATGGCCTGGGCCAGCTCGCCGAACTCGTCGTCCCGGGAAATGCCGTTTTTGGCCGTTAAATCGCCTTCGGCCAGGCGGGCGGCGGTATCCTTCATGCGGCTTAAGGGCCGGGTGAACTTTAACGACAGCAGAATGGCCGCCGGCACCGCCAGCAGCAAGGCTGCCAGCACGCTGAACAGCAGGGTCTGCAGGCCGCCCGCCACGTCGTCGGAAATGGCCTGCACCGGAATGTGCAGCAGCACGGCCCCCAGGGGTTCACTGGACGGATCCCGGCGGATCGGCACACCCACGGACAGGGTACGCTCCCCCAAAAAGCCGCTGAAGCTTTCGCTGAAGGCTGTCTCCCCCCGCAGGGCCCGGTCGATCAGCTCCTCCCCATCGGGAGGAAGCTCGCCGTAAACGATCTCCTGCGTGTGGTGGCCCGAGCCCGGGGTGATGGTCTTGGATTCGGAGTCCACCACCCAAACGTCGGCCATGGCCAGCTCGTCCAGATAGGTCATGTACGCGCCAAAGCCCGTCCCGCTGTGCTCTCCGCCGCCATGGCCCCCGTTGTTCCGGATCGGCTTGGCAGTGCCGCTGAGAAAGCCGTACATGGTCTTTGCCACAGTCTCCGCCCGGGTTTGCAGGTCCCGGCGGTACAGGGCCATGGTGTGCTGAGAGGAAAGCACCGCAAAAGCTCCGCCCGCGATCAGGGCAAAAAGCAGCAGGGCCACAGAAAAGTACACAATCAGTCTGCGGGCGATCTTGCTGATTCTCATAGGGCTTTTTCCTCCGTCTCAAACTTGTAGCCCATGCCCCAGATAGTCTTGATCTCCCAGCCCCGGTGGGGGTGAGCGTCCAGTTTCTGGCGCAGGCGCTTGATGTGGGAATCCACCGTGCGGTTGTCGCCGTAATAGTCCTGTCCCCAGAGCAGGTCCAGCAAGGAATCCCGGGTGAAAACCCGGCCCGGCGCCGAGGCCAGGGTCCAGAGGAGTTCCGTTTCCTTTTTCGTCAAGGTTACGGGGCTTTCGCCGATCCGCACGGAGAAGTCGTCCAGGTCTACGCTCAGGTCCCCCACCTTCAAAAAGCGGGAGGCGTCCGGAGACCGGCGAAGCCTGCGCAGAATGGCCCGCACCCGGGCCATGACTTCCCCCGGGGAAAAAGGCTTGACGATGTAGTCGTCAGCGCCGGTGTCCAGGCCCATGATCCGCTCGAAGTCCTCCCCACGGGCCGTGATCATCAAAATGGGCACGTTGGAGATCTCCCGAAGCTCCCGGCAGACCTGAAAGCCGTCTTTTCCGGGCATCATCACGTCCAGCAGCACCACGTCGAAGGGGGCCGCCCGGAACAGGCGCAGGGCTTCCAGGCCGTCGTAGGCCCGGGAAACGGAAAAGCCTTCCTTTTTGGCGTATTCGGTAAGTATGGACACAATCTGCCGGTTGTCGTCGGCAATCAGCATATTCGGCATGGCTCTCTCTCCTTGTCGCACATTGTTTTCCAGTTTCGGCTTGCAAAATCCGAAAATTTCCTGTATCCTATCTTTAGGTAGTATAGCACACTTTCCTATCATAGCGAAGTTTTTGTCTTTTCTGTGGCAAAGGAAAACTAAAGAAAAATAAGAATGCCATAAGAATGACACAGTTTTGCCACAAGCCGGGGGTATAGTAAACGCAGTTCCTAAGTCCCGCCCAAAGCGGAGCTTAGGAACCCAGCGGTGCGGCCGTGCACGCACTGTCGGCTTAAAAATCGGTCGATCCCGATTTTTAAGTGCGTTTACTGTGAATACAAGCACGGTGAAAAGACCGAATCACGTTTGAAAGGATGATGGATATGAAATTTGCAAAACGATTGGCGGCTTTCGGCGCTGCGATGCTGCTGGCGGTGTCGGCCGCCTCCAGCGCTTCTGCCCGAGGCTGGCGGCATAATGGGGATTCCTGCGGGATCGTGGCGGCAGCCACTCTGCTGAACACCACTGCCGAAGAGGTCATTGCCCAGCTAGCCGCCCGGCAAATCGGGCCCTGCGTTCTGATGGAAGAAGCCGGTATGCTGGAGGATTTCCGGACGGAAGCTTTCCGCCTGCGGGAAGAGCGGGCCGCAAACCGCGGTGCGAAGCAAAACTGCGCCGGCGAAAACTGCCCCAATTACGAGGACTGCACCAACCGGGAGGATTGCCCCAACGGCGAGAACTGCCCCAATGAAAACTGTCCCGCTCTCGGCGGTCAGGGCTGCGGTAACGGCCTGTGCGACGGTTCCGGCCAGGGTTATGGCAATGGCGGAAACGGTTTGTGTGACGGCTCCGGCCAAGGCTATGGCAATGGCGGAAATGGTTTGTGCGACGGCTCCGGCCAAGGCCGTGGCAATGGACATCACGGCGGCGGTGGGCACGGCTGCGGCCGCTGGAAGTAAAAAAACGAAGCAAAAAAGGCCCCGGGAATCCCGGGGCCTTTTTAGTGCTTATAGGAAGCTTCCGTCGCTTTCCAGCCGCAGACGCCGGATCACGGAACGCTCATAGGCGATCTTCTCATCAAAGATCGACCTGGAGAGATCGAAATTCAGCGACGATCGGTAGTGCGGAATGGGCCGCTCCCACTCGGCGTCGTAGAACTGGATCAGGTCCTCTATGCCTTTTTGTCCCGCATAGGCGTAGAAGATAAAGCTCAGCCAGACCCCCTGGCTTCCGAAATGGTCCAAAAGGTCCGCGTCCTGGAGCAGCTGGACCCAGCAGGAGTGAGAACCGCCCTTGGGCGTTCGGTCGTTATGGGCGAGGATCAGCCCGCAGACCTCTTCCAGCTCAGGAGCCGTCAGCTCTTCCCGCAGCAGCTCCCGGGCCAGGGCGGCCCCGGTGCGGTCATGGGGCTCAATGCCCTTGCCCAGGTCGTGAAACAACCCGGCGCACCGCAGGATATCGTCGTGGGAGCCGTCCTCCGGAAAAAGCTTCTCCCGGAGCAGCACCACGGATTTTGCCACCCGCTTCCCGTGAAAATACACGTGGCCGATCTCCCGCTCCAGGTGGGATTTCCTGTGGCCCATATACTGTTTCGCCAGGGCGTCAAGCCGTACAAAGTCCATGATCGTTTCTCCTTTCAGGTTTTGAAAAAGAAAAAGCAAAGCTCTCAGTAATTGCTGAGAGCTTTGCGAAACTGCTTACATTTTAGGCGTT
>CAZBDS010000154.1:0-4478 GCA_964490735.1 uncultured Acutalibacter sp.
GATATCGGCAAGGCTCTGGATCACGAGCTGGAGGGCTCCCACGTGCAGATCGGTGTGGACGTGGCCCGGAAATACAAGGAAAGCGAGGCTGTGGTTCATGCCATCGCCGCCCACCATGGCGACGTGGAGGCCAAAACCATTATCGCTTGTCTGGTGCAGGCTGCGGACGCCAGTTCCGCCGCCCGGCCCGGGGCCCGCAGGGAGAACCTGGAAAATTACATCAAGCGTCTGGAGAAGCTGGAGGAAGTGGCTTCCTCCTTCGATGGCGTGGACAGCTGCTATGCCATTCAGGCCGGCCGCGAGATCCGCATTATGGTAAAGCCCGAGAAGATCAGCGACGAGAAGATGACTCTGCTTGCCAGGGACATCTGCAAAAAGATCGAAGCGGATCTGGACTATCCCGGACAGATCAAGGTGAATATGATCCGGGAAAGCAGGGCTGTGGATTACGCCAAATAAGCAAGGCTTTGCGGAAAAAGAGGGTACACGTTTGTGTACCCTTTTTGATTCAAAGCGGAAGGAGGGGGAACATGGTCCTTTTGATCAGTGGAGCTTCCCACACGGGGAAAACCGCCCTGGCCCAACGGCTTCTGGAACGGTACGGCTTTCCCTACCTGTCCATCGACCACCTGAAAATGGGGCTGATCCGCAGCGGGCAGACCGCGCTGACTCCCGAGGACGACGAGGAGCTGACCGCTTACCTTTGGCCCATTGTGCGGGAAATGATCAAGACCGCCATTGAGAACCGGCAGAACCTGGTGGTGGAGGGCTGCTATATCCCCTTCGACTGGCAGAAGGATCTGACGGAAGAATACCTGCGGCAGATCCGCTTCTATTGCCTGGTGATGACACAGGCGTACATCAACAGCCATTTTCGGGACATAAAAATGTATGGGAGCGTCATCGAGGACCGGGGGGAAGACCCCGGCCTCTCCCGGGAAAGCGTCCTGCGGGACAACGCCCGGTGCCTGGAGCTGTGCCGGCAGTACGGCTGGGAGCCGGTCTGGATCGACGGCGAATACCGGGTGGAGATCGATCTTCCAGAGGAAAGGGGCAATTTATGAATATCCTGTGCATCGGCGATGTAGTGGGCTCCGGGGGCTGCCAGTTCCTGCGGGAAAAACTGCCCGCCTTAAAGAAGCTGAAAGCGGTGGACCTGGTGATCGCCAACGGCGAGAACTCTGCCGACGGCAACGGTATAACGCCCGCTTCGGCAGAGCATTTGCTGAAAAGCGGCGTAGACGTGATTACCACCGGGAACCACAGCTTCCGGCGGAAGGAGTCCTTCGAGCTGTACGACAGCTGCGAAACGCTGCTGCGGCCCGCCAATTTCCCGGAGGGCACCACCCCGGGCAGGGGCCTGTGCGTGGTGGATCTGGGCCGGGTCCGGGTGGCGGTGATCAACCTTTTGGGCACGGTGTATCTGGAAAGCCTGAAAAGCCCCTTCGAGACCCTGGAGGAGCTGCTGAAAACCCCGGACCTGCCCCGCCTGTGCGTGGTGGATTTCCACGCGGAGGCCACCGGGGAAAAGCGCGCCATGGGCTTTTTTGCCGACGGGCGGGTGACGGCGCTGTTCGGCACCCACACCCATATCCCCACCGCCGACGAATGCGTGCTGCCCCGGGGCACGGGGTATATCACCGACGTGGGTATGGTGGGGGGCGTAAACTCTGTGCTGGGAGTAAAGCCAGAGTGCATCGTGAAAAAGCTGACCACCAAGCTGCCGGTCCGTTTTGAAAACGAGAAGGGCCCTTTCCGCATGGACTGCGTATTGTTTTCCGCCGACGAGAAGACCGGCCTGTGTACCGGCGCGGAACGCTTTACCCTCACCTGAAAAACATGCGCCCCCTCGGGTTAAAAACCTGAGGGGGCGCTGCTTATCGCGGCGGGTTCACTGTTTAGTGATCGTACCGCTGAGAGACCTTTTGCAGGGTCTCAATGATGGGCAGGTGCTGGGGGCAGACCTCCTCGCACTGGCCGCACTGGATACAGGCGCCCGCGGCGCCGTGGGTTTTGGTCAGCTGGCTGTAGTTGGTGAGGTTGATGGTCCACCCCTTGGAGGCGGCTTCCCGCATGTCCTCGTTGTACAGGGAGAAATACTGGGGAATGGCGATCTTCATTGGGCAGCCCTCGGTGCAGTAGGAACAGCCGGTGCAGGGCACGGCGATCTGCCCGTTGACAATTTCGCCCGCCTTGAAGCACAGGGCCTTTTCCTCCTCGGTCAGGGGCTTAAAGTCCTCCATGTAAGAGAGGTTGTCCCGCATCTGCTCCAGGGTGCTCATGCCCGAAAGGACCATCATCACGTTGGGCAGGCTGGCGGCAAAGCGCACTGCCCAAGAAGCCGCGGACGCCTGGGGATCTTTTGCCTTGAAAAGCTTTTCTGCTTCTTCCGGCAGCTGGGCCAGGGTGCCGCCCTTTACGGGCTCCATGACGATGACCGGCACGTTGTGGCGGCAGGCGGTCTCGTAGCAGGCTCTGGACTGGATCCACTGGCTTTCCCAGTCGAGGTAGTTGATCTGCAGCTGGACAAACTCCATGTCCGGATATTTGGTCAGGATCTCGTCCAGCAGCTGGGCGTTGTCGTGATAGGAAAAGCCCATATGCTTCACAAGGCCCTGGGCTTTCTTGTCCCGCAGCCAGTTAAAGCAGTCAAATTTCTCATAATGGGGATAGGAGCCGCGCTCAATGCCGTGGAGCAGGTAATAGTCGAAATAGCCGGCGCCGGTCTTTTCCAGCTGCTGGTTAAAAATCTTGTCACGGTCCTCCAGCGAATTGAAAAAGCCGCTGTGCAGCTTGGTAGCCAGGGTGTAGCTTTCCCGGGGGTGACGGTCCACCAAGGCGGCCTTTACCGCTTTTTCGCTGTTGAATTTGCAGTACATCCAGGCGGTGTCAAAATAGGTAAAGCCCTTTTCCAGGAACAAGTCCACCATCTGCTTCATCTGTTCCAGGTCAATGTCAAATTGCTTCATGGGATCGTCCCTGCCCTCGGACAGGGTGGGCAGTCTCATCAGGCCGAAGCCCAGCTTTTTCGTGTTCATATTCTTTTCTCCCTTCTAGGTTTCGCAGGTGTTTTTTTATATTATATAAGTTAAATCCCACTGGAAGTCAAGGCGTTTTTTTCTTTGGGATCCTTCTGTCTTTCGGAAAACAAGCGGTAGAAATTGCCTAAAAGGTGTGCTATAATAGCGGAAAAGGCCGTGGACTGCGGTTCTCCCTGGAGAAGTTCCGCAGGCATGGCCGCTCACGGGATTTTATGGAAGAGAGAAAATGCGAGGCTGCTGTGGAGGTTTAGCAACCATGAAGATATTATTTGTATGCACCGGCAATACCTGCAGAAGCCCTATGGCGGAGGGGATCTTTCGCCGCATGATGCAGGAAAAAGGCCTGGAAGACAGAGTGCTTTGCCAGAGTGCGGGGCTTTCCGCCGTGGAAGGGGACCCGGTTTCCGAAAACGCGGTGCTGGCCTGCCGGGAGATCGGCGTGGAGCTTGCCGGACGGGAAGCACGGCGGCTGACGGGGGAGGAACTCCCTATGTGGGACTTGTTTTTTCCCATGTCGGAGACCCACGGCTACATTTTGGAACGGGCCGGAGCGCCTGCCCAAAAGATCTACCTGTCCGGGAATATTGCCGATCCCTTCGGCCAGGACCTGGACGCCTACCGCCGGTGCCGGGATCAGCTGATGGAAGCGCTGGCGGTTTTTTACGACAGCGTGGTGGCCAAGCTCTTAGAGCTGGAACAGGAGCAGCCGTAATGGTGGAGATCGTCAAAATGGCGGCCTGCCACACGGAGGTTCTGGCCCAATTGGAAAAGCGCTGTTTTTCCACTCCCTGGAGCCGGGAGGCTCTGCTAGAGGAACTGGAAAATCCCAACGCTTATTTCTGCGTGGCTCTGCTGGAGGGCCAGGTGGCCGGATATGCCGGCATGCACTGTGCCTGCGGGGAATGCTACATAGCAAATGTGGCGGTGTTTCCGGAATGCCGCAGAAGGGGCGCTGCCACGGCGCTGCTGAGCGCTTTAGAACAGGAGGCCCGGCGGCAGGGCGGAGAGTTCCTTTCCTTAGAAGTGCGGGCTTCTAACTGTAAAACTATAAAACTTTACACAAAGCTGGGCTTTGAGGAAGCGGGCCGCCGGAAGGATTTTTACAGCGATCCCCGTGAAGACGGGCTGATTATGACAAAAAGATTTTAACCGTATCACAGTGTTTATAGCGGTGAGGGAAACTTATGCTGATACTTGGAATTGAAAGCTCTTGTGATGAAACTGGCCGCAAGCAGAAAATGGGGTCCATTTTCTGCTGCGAAATTCCCTGCGGGAATTTCAAAGAGGAAAGCTTAGCGAAGAAGCGGCCGGAAAGCAGTTTTGTTTATGGTGCGAGGGAAATTTATGCTGATACTTGGAATTGAAAGCTCTTGTGATGAAACGGCCGCTTCTGTGGTGGAAAACGGCAGAAAGGTGCTGGCTTCGACTATCGCCTCC
>CAZBDS010000155.1:0-4417 GCA_964490735.1 uncultured Acutalibacter sp.
TTGGTCCGTGTTGTTGACTTCTGCCATGGTGGATAGAACCTCCTTTATAATGCTTGCGGGGGTAGAGGCTCCCGCAGTAATGCCAATGCGCAGCCCGGCGTCAAAAGCCGGAAGCTCGTCCGGGTTTTCGATGAGATACGTCTCGCAGTACGCCTCGCAGATATCCCGGAGCTTTGCCGTATTGGAACTTTCCCTGCCGCCGATGACCACCATGCGGTCGCACCGCCGGGCCAGGTCTTCCGTCTCTTTCTGTCGCTTCGCAGTCGCATTACATATTGTAGCAAAAATTGCGGCGTTTGTACATACTTTTTTCAGAGTTTTCAAACAATTTTGCCATTCGGTTGTACGGAAAGTTGTTTGTGCCGCAATTATCACAGGTTTTTCGGCTAAATCTTTGTGATTTTTCAACAAATTGTCCAATTCCGATTCGTCAGAGATCACATAGTGTTCCCCGGAACAGCAGCCGATGATCCCCTGGACCTCCGGATGATCCCGGTTCCCAAACAGCAAAAACACCTTTCCTTCTTCTCCGGCACGGCGGGCCAGGTCGTGGATCTTTTCCACAAAGGGGCAGGTGGCGTCCACATAGGGCAGGCCCAGCTGCCGGATCTCTTCGATCACGCCGGGGGGCACCCCGTGGGAACGGATCACCAGCACGCAGCCGGGAGGCGTCTCCGCCGGGGAATCCACCGCCAGAACGCCCCGGCGTTCCAGGTCGGAAACGATCTGGGGGTTGTGAATGATGGGCCCCAGGGTAGCGGCCTTTTTCCCCCGCCGCAGCAGGTCGTACACGGCGTTTACCGCCCGATCCACGCCAAAGCAGAACCCGGCAGACTTTGCCACTTCCACAGGCATTTCAGCCTTCCCCCTCCCCAGAGTCTTCCGGAACGGGTTCGGGCTTTTCCGCCGCGGCGGGCAGGGGCAGCCCCAGCTCTTTCAGGGATTCCTCCCGCAGGGCGGCGATCTCCCCCATGATCGTCCTGCTGGCCCGGCGCAGCTGCACGCTGGAATCGTCGGAAATGTTCAGCTGCTCCGAGGGAATGGCCCGGCCGAATTTGACCAGCGTCCGCCGGAAGGGGGCGGGAGCCTTTCCGCTGCCGCCGGTAATGCACACCGGCACCACCGTGGCCTTGGTGCGGTATTGCAGCAAAGCCGCCCCGGTCTTGGGCTTTTGCAGCTCTCCTGTCTTGGAGCGGTGCCCCTCGATGAACACCCCTACCAAAGCGTTTTCTTCCAGCAGGGCATAGGCGTCCGCCAGGGCGTCGGCTCCGCCGCTGCCCCGCCTTACGGGGAAGGCTCCCAGCCCCCGCAGCACCGCGCCGATAAATTTGTTGCGGAACAGCTCTTCCTTGGCCATGTAGAACACCTGCCGGGACTGGACTACGCCCAGCAGCACCGGGTCCTTCATGGCCACGTGGTTGGAGCACAGCAGCACCGGCCCCTCCGCCGGGATATTCTCCCGGCCCTCCACCTTGATCCGGTACACCGGATAGTAGAACAGCCGCAGCAAAAACTGGCCTAGGGCGTAAAACCAGCCCTTCCGTTTTGCCCTTTTCCGTTCTTTCGCCAAACCTCTCAACCCTTTCTTTCTTCGATGAGCGCCAGGAGCCGTTCCACCACCTGCTCAAAGCTTAAAGACGTGGTGTCCAGAAGCACCGCGTCCTCCGCCTGCTTCAGGGGCGCCGCCTCCCGGTGGGAGTCCTGATAGTCCCGCTGGACGGTCTCCTGCAAAATCTTTTCATAGTCCGCGGCCTGGCCGCTTTCCCGCAGCTGCAGCACCCGCCGCCTGGCCCGTTCCTCCGGGGAGGCGGTGAGAAACACCTTTAAGGGCGCGTCGGGCAGCACCACCGTGCCGATGTCCCGACCGTCCATGATCACGTCGTTTTTCCGGGCCAGCTCCCGCTGGAGCTCCAGCAGGAAAGCCCGCACTGCCGGGTGGGCGGAACAGCTTGACGCCGCCATGGAGACCTCCTGGGTGCGGATCAGCCCGGTGACTTCCCGGCCGCAGAGGAACATTTTCTGGCCCTCGTCCCCATATTCCAGGTCAACGCGGATCTCCGGCAGCGCCGGCTTCACCTTTTCCGGATCCCGGGGGTCGATGCCGTGCTCCAGAAGATAGAGGCCGATGGTGCGGTACAGGGCTCCCGTATCCACATACACAAAGCCCATCTTCTTGGCCACGGCCTTTGCGATGGAGCTTTTCCCTGCCCCGGAGGGGCCGTCTAACGCCACTGCAAACATAAAGTTCTCCTCCCTTTCAGGTGCTTCGTTCCAGGAATTCGTCAATCAGCCGGATATCCGCAAAATCCTTTTCCCGGCCCAGTTCTTCCTTTTGTCTGCGGATACTTTGAAGGCTGGCGATCCGCAGGCTGTCCAGCTCCACCACTTGCTCCGTGTGCCAGTTTTCCAGCACCTCCACCTGGCTGCCCACCGAAAAGATTCTGGTGTTATCCTGGCACCGGCGAAAGGGGTATCCCCTCTCTTCCAGCCGGTCCGCCAGCTCGGTGGCGCAGATCAGATCGATATCCCGAGTGCTTTCTTTTACCCCATATAGTACTAAGGCCGCGCCGGAAGTCAGCCAGCAATCTTTCAAGAAATCCAGGTTCTCTAAGATGCGCAGAATATCCTTTCGGAAGAGCCGTTGTTCTTCCATCTATAATTTTCCCCCTAAAAACGATTTCCCGCCAAACGGCCGGTGGCAAAAGCGATCTGCAGGTTGTAGCCGCCGGTGTAGGCGTCGCAGTCCAGCACCTCTCCGGCAAAGTACAGCCCTTTGATCAGCTTTGACTCCATAGTGCGGGGATCTACTTCCTTTAAGCTCACCCCACCGGAGGTGACAATGGCCTCGGCCAAGGGCCGAAAGCCCTCTATCTCCACGGAAAAATCCTTGAACAGCTCCAAAAGCCCCTGCCTCTGCTCCCTGGTGACGGAATGGCACCGGGTCTCCGGAGGGATCCCGCTTCGCTCCACGATGACGGGGATCAGCTTCTGGGGCAGCAGCCGGTCCAGGGAATTCAGGAAGAACCTGTTTTTGTTTTCCTCCAGATCCCGCAGGAGCCGGGCATCCAGCTGCTGCCGGTCCAAGGCAGGCTTTAAGTCGATATGCACCGTGTATTTTCCCGGCTCCATGGGGTGCATGTGGGCCGAGGCGCTTAAAACCGTGGGCCCGCTGAGCCCGAAATGGGTGAACAGCAGCTCGCCGAAGTCCTCGTATGCCGGCTTTTTCTTTTCCCGCTCAGTCACCTTTATCCCGCAGTTTTTCAAGGAAAGCCCTTGCAGCCGGGGGCAGAAGCCTCCTTCTCGTTCCACCAGGGGCACCAGCGAAGGCACGATGGGCGTAACACTGTGGCCCAAAGCCCGGGCCAAGCGAAAACCGCTGCCGTCGGAGCCGGTGCCGGGATAGGAGGCTCCGCCGCAGGCGATGAGCACCGCCGGGGCCTCGTACTGCCCCCGGGAAGTCTCCACGCCGGAAACCGCGCCGTCCTGAGTGAGCACCTTCGTCACGGCCTCCCGCCTTACGGTCACCCCAGCGTCCAGGGCAAAGCCCGCCAAAGCGTCGGCGATGTCGTCCGCTCGGTCGGAACGCGGAAATACCCGGCGGCCCCGCTCTGTTTTCAGCGGGACCCCCAGGGACTCAAAAAATTCCATGGTGTCGGCGGGGGAAAAGGCGGCCAGCGCCCCATGCAGGAATTTCCCGCCCCGGGGAAGGTTGGCGATCACCTCTTCTACCGCGCAGTTGTTGGTCACGTTGCACCGGCCCTTGCCAGTGATGCGCAGCTTTCTGCCCAGCTTCTCGTTTTTGTCAAACAGCAGGACCCGGCGGCCCCGGGAGGCGGCGGTTCCGGCGGCCATCAGGCCCGCCGGCCCGCCGCCCACGACGATCAAGTCCCACCTGTCAAACCCGTTCAATTGATCTTCTCATCCACCTTTTCATAAACTCCGTATTCGTCCCAAATGCTCTCGATCTGCCGCAGGGTCTCGGCCACCTGTTCCTTTTTCCGAATGGCAATGGTGACGATGAGGGCGTTGATCACGCTGAGGGGCCCCACCAGGGAATCCACAAAGGAAACCATGTCGCTGCGGGCCAGCAGCACATGGGCGGCGTGCTGGGCCACCGGCGACAGGGGGCTGTCGGTGATGGCCACCGTGGCCATGCCCCGGTCGGAGGCATACTGCATGGTGGTGGCGGCCTTTTTGGAATAGCGGGGAAAGCTGATGGTGATCAGGGCGTCGTCCTTTCCCGCCCGGACCATCTGCTGCAGAATGGCGTCCTCACTGGTGGCGGTCACCAGGTGAACGGAATCGAAGGCCACCTGCAGATAGTGGGCCAAAAACGTGGCCAGCGCCAGAGAGCTTCCCGCCCCCAGCACATAGACCCGGTGGGCCCTGCCCAGGGCGTCCGCCGCCCGGTAGAAAG
>CAZBDS010000156.1:0-4413 GCA_964490735.1 uncultured Acutalibacter sp.
ACGTCCAGCAGCTTGGCAAGCGTTTGGGCAAGGTAGGTCTTTCCCACACCGGTAGGACCCAGAAGCAGCACATTGCTCTTCGTGAGTTCCACCCCGTCGCCGGAGAAATATACGCGCTTATAGTGGTTGTAAACGGCCACGGACAGAGCCATCTTTGCATTGTCCTGGCCCACTACGTATTCGTCCAGCTTTTTCTTGATCTCCTGGGGTTTGGGAAGCAGCATGCCGCCGCTGTTCCCCTCTTTCTCGCCGCTTTTTCCCTTTTTCAGGCGGTCCTCATCCTGAATGATGGACATGCAGAGCCTGACACAGGCGTCGCAGATATATACGCCGGAACCGGCAATCAGCCGGTCGGCCATCACTTGCGGTTTCCCGCAGAAGGAACAGCAGATCTCGTTGTCGTTATTGCCTGCCATCCGTTCACTTCCTCTCCCGTTATCTGTGCTCGATGACCTTGTCGATCAGGCCGTATTCCAGGGCCTCCTGAGCAGTCATGAAATTGTCGCGCTCCGTGTCCTTCTCGATAACCTCCAAAGGCTGGCCGGTGCGCTCGGAAAGAATGGTGTTCAGCTTCTTTTTCACGCGCAGAATATGGTTGGCGTGAATGCTGATATCCGTGGCCTGGCCCTGAGCGCCTCCGCTGGGCTGATGAATCATGATTTCACTGTTGGGCAGAGCCATGCGCTTGCCCTTGGCGCCCGCCGCCAGCAGGAAAGAACCCATGCTGGCCGCCATACCGAGGCAGATGGTGGAAACGTCGCATTTGATGTACTGCATGGTGTCATAAATGGCCATACCATCGGTGATTACGCCGCCGGGACTGTTGATATACAGGGAAATGTCCTTTTCCGGGTCCTGGCCCTCCAGGTAGAGCAGCTGAGCCACTACCACGCCGGCAGAGGCGCTGTTCACTTCATCGTTCAAAATGATGATCCGGTCGTTCAACAGTCTGGAAAAAATGTCGTAGGAACGCTCACCGCGATTGGTCTGTTCAACAACGTAAGGTACAAGTGCCATGTCCATGATACCGGCTCCTTTCTCAGCCTTGTTTAGTATGAAAGCAAACAGTAAGGTTTATTCCGCAGCCCGGATTTTTAACCCTCGGTCTTTTCCGCGGCAGGCTCCTCCGCCTTCTTTACGGTCTTCTTGGCAGGGGCCTTCTTCTTGGCGGCGGGTTTCTTTTCTTCTTTCTTTTCTTCCTTCTTCGCCTCGACAATCTTGGCATTCTCACGGAGGAACTCCACGGCTTTCCGATTGCAGATGTCGGCGTTGAGGGCGTCCTCGCTCACCATCTTCTTCACATCGTCCAAAGGCATATTGTATGCTTCTGCCAGCTTCTTATATTCCTCTTCCGTCTCCTCGGCGGTGGGCTTGATCTCCTCCTGCTGGACGATCTTTTCCAGGCCCAGGCGCAGCTTGACCTGGCGCTCGGCCTGCTCATGATACTGTTCGCGCATATTCTCCACGGTCATGCCAGTGTACTGGAGGTAGGTTTCCAGCTTCAGCCCCTGGGACTGCAGGCGGTAGGCGAAGGAATTGATCATCTCGTCCACCTCGTTGTCCACCATCTCGTGGGGGATTTCGGCCTCTACCTTTTCAATGACGGCATCGACCAGCTGATTTTCCACGTCGGCGTCGGCGGCCTTCTCCTTGCGGGACAGCAGGTTTTTCTCTAGATCCTTGCGGTAATCCGCCAGGGTGTCAAATTCGCTGACATCTTTGACAAACTCGTCGTCCACCACGGGCAGTTCCTTTTTCTTGATCTCGTGGAGCTTGATCTTGAAGACGGCGTCCTTGCCTTTGAGCTCCTCGGCGTGGTAATCCTCGGGGAACTTCACGTTAACGTCGAATTCCTCGCCGGTGCTGTGGCCCGCCACCTGCTCTTCAAAGCCGGGAATAAACTGGCCGGCACCCAGGGTAAGCTCGTAGTTTTCGGCCTTGCCGCCGTCGAACTGCTTGCCGTCCACATAGCCGTCAAAGTCGATCACGGCAATGTCGCCCTCTTCCGCAGCGCGGTCTTCCACCGTGACAATGCGGGAGGTGCGCTCGCGCACATGCTCGATCTCGTGATCGATATCCCCTTCCGTAACCACCACGGGCTCCTTGTGGACCTCAATGCCCTTGTAGCCGTCGATCTTGGCCTCGGGCTTGGTGACAACGGTGATCGTGGCCTTAATTCCCTTGTCCTTGCCGATCTCGTCGATCTTAAAGTCGCCGACGGCAATGACCTGCAGCTCGGACTTCTCCACGGCCTCCATCACCATGGGACGGTACAAATGATCCACCGCTGCCTCGAAAAAGACTTCTTCTCCATAATATTTCTCAATGAACGCTCTGGGGGCATGGCCCTTTCGGAAGCCGGGAATGTTCATCTTCTTGCTTTCGCGCTTGAAGACCGTATTGACGGCATCGTTGAATTCCTCAGGGCTCACCTGAAGCTCCAGCTCGTATTTGTTGGTT
Organism: uncultured Acutalibacter sp.; assembly: GCA_964490735.1. GTDB lineage: Bacteria > Bacillota > Clostridia > Oscillospirales > Acutalibacteraceae > Acutalibacter. Next base: position 2,461 of record CAZBDS010000156.1, read on the forward strand.
TCCACGTTCTTGGTTGATTTCAGCTCCATTTTTCTTTTCCTCTCAAAATAAACTTGAACTTTGCAAAATGCCGCGCAACCACAGACCCTGCGCCGCAACTCAGGCTATTATAGCATAACAGCCGCAAAGAATCTATATCTTTTGGGTAAATTCTTTCAGAAAATTCGTAAAAAAATCGAATCGCTCTCAAAAAGGAGAGGATTGGACCAAAACCGGACGGAAATGGACGAAATCGCAGGAAATTAAATGCATGCGAATCCCGCGGTATTCCCCTACCGGCGCTCTTTTCGCGGCATACTGCCCGTGAATGTGGCCGAAGTAGCAGTCGCAAATTCCATTTTCTTCCAGGATATCCAGAAGCTCCCGGCATTCCATGTCATCGTATACGGGAGGATAGTGAAGAAAAGCCACCGGCTCTCCTCCCAGTTCTTTGGCTTCCGCAATGGAGGCACGCAGTCTTCCGGCCTCCCGCGCCACGATCTTCTTATCTTCGGCACTTTCGGAGTTGTAGAGCCAGCCCCGGGTTCCACAGAGGGCAAAATTCCCCACCCGGTAAGCACAGTTGTGCAGGATCTGGAAATCGGAAAAGCCCTGTTCGGCAAAAAAGGTATCCAGCTTATTCCGGGTGGACCACCAATAATCGTGATTGCCTTTCAGAAGGATTTTTTTGCCTGGCAGCGCGTGAAGAAAGGAAAAATCCTTCAGGGATTCTTCCAGCTTCATGGCCCAGGAAATATCACCGGCAATGACCACAGTGTCCTCTTCCCCCACCGTTTCGCGCCAGTTCTTTTCCAAGCGCTGCACGTAGTCCTCCCAGCCGCGGAAGACGTCCATGGGCTTGTCCGCACCCAGGGACAAATGGAGATCGGCTATAACATACAGGGCCATGTCAGATCCCGCCTATCCCGACGGCGCGGCGCACATAGGCTGCGGCGTCCTGCTTGGGTACGATATCGCTGAAACGGGGCTCTTTATTCTGCAGGTCCCACAGCTGCTTGGGAGCTTTTATGCCGGAGGCCTGCTCCAGGGCGGCCACAGCGCTGAACTCATCTTCCGGTACTTGAGTGCCCAGAGCAGAAAGAACGCTTTTAGCGAATTTATAGGGGCTTGCCGTGGAGGCGATCACCGTGGGGGTGTGAGCGTCGCCGGTCTCCTGCACATACTGGCGATAAACGTTTACGCCTACGGCGGTGTGGGTATCGCAAAGGTAGTTTTCCTGCTGAAAGACAGCGCGGATCGTAGCCGCTGTCTCCTTGTCATCGCAGAAGCCGCCGAAAAAGCTTCGGTCCAAAGCAGCCTTTATCTCGGGCCCCGCATCATAGCAGCCCTTGGTGGAAAGCTCCTCCATCCAGCCGGCAACCACCCTGCTGTCTTCCTCCGCAAGGGCATACAGCAGACGCTCCAAATTGCTGGAAATCAAAATGTCCATAGAAGGGGACGTGGTGGCGTAAAAATCCCGGCGGCGGTCGTAGACGCCAGTGCGGATAAAGTCCGTCAGCACTTTGTTAGCGTTGGAAGCGCAGATCAGCTTTTTGATGGGCAGTCCCATGCGGCCCGCATAGCAGGCGGCCAGAATATTGCCGAAGTTTCCGGTGGGCACGGCAATATTGATGGGGGCGTTCCCTGTAACGGCACCGGAGCGCACCAGCTGGAAATAGGACCAGAAGTAGTAAACAATTTGTGGAAGCAGGCGGCCCCAATTGATGGAATTGGCGCTGGAGAACATCATGCCGCGTTCCCGGAGCGCGGCCTTGATGGAGTCGTCCACAAAGATGCGCTTGACCGCCGTCTGGGCGTCGTCAAAATTGCCCTCGATGGCACAGACCGCCACATTACCGCCCTCCTGGGTGACCATCTGGCGCTTCTGCATGGGGCTTACGCCGTCGCAGGGATAAAAAACCAGGATCCGGGTGCCGGGCACGTCCCGAAAGCCTTCCAGGGCTGCCTTGCCCG
>CAZBDS010000157.1:0-4413 GCA_964490735.1 uncultured Acutalibacter sp.
CACCCGGTAATAGCGCTCCACCTGCATTTTCCCGTTCTGATAGGTAAAACAGTGGGAGCCCGGAAGCTTTTTCACGTTTTTGAAAATGGTGTCTTCGGTGGGAATGTACTCGTAGGAAAGGTACTCCGGGATCCTTTCCTCGTCCAGCTCCTTTTCAAAGCCAGGGTGGGAAAGAAAGCTTTTGATCTCGGAGCCGAACAGGAACTGATCCCCCTTGCGGTAGTAGTAAAAGGGCTTGATGCCGAAGATATCCCGGGCGCCGAAAAGCTTTTTCTCCTGCTTGTCCCAGATGACGAAGGCGAACATGCCCCGGAGCTTTTGCAGGATCTCTTTGCCGTATTCCTCGTAGCCGTGGAGAATGGTTTCGGAATCGGCTTTGGTTGTAAAGGTGTGTCCCTTGTCAATTAGATCTTCCCGGAGAGACTGGTAATTGTAGATCTCGCCGTTAAAGAGCAGGGCCTTGGTGCCGTCCTCGTTGAGGATCGGCTGGCGGCCGCCCTCGAGATCGATGATGGAAAGCCGCCGGAAACCCAGGGAAATATCGCCGTCCACATAGTAGTCCGCGTCGTCCGGCCCCCGGTGGGCGATCCGGTCCGCCATGGCGCGGATCGTTCCCTGATTGTCGGACACGATAGGGGTGTTAAAATATCCCACAAAACCGCACATAGTACCACACTCCTGCTCTGAGATTTATTTCTTCAGGTACAGCACTCCCGCGCAATGGGAGATCTGCTGAAATTCCAATTGGGGAAAGAAGCGTTTGAGTTCGTCAAACACAAAGTAGATTTCATCGTTATCCCAGCCGCTTCCGGCCTGTGCCCTGCACTGCTCCAGCGCTGCCCGGGTCCGAAACGCCACATCGCCGATGCAGATGCAGCCGCCCTCACGCAGCAGCGGCAGAAGTTCTTTCAGAAAGGAAACCTTCTGTGGATCTGTCAGGTGGTGCAGGGAATAGGTGGCGATCACGGCGTCGTATCGGTTCTGCTTTAACTCTTTTACGAGGCCCAGGGAAAAGTCGCCTTGATAAAGCTTTGCTTCCGGCATTTTCTCCTGAGCCAGCCGGAGCATTTCCCCGGAGAAATCCTGTCCGAAAATACGGCAGCCCCGCTCGTAAAGCTTCGCGGTGAGCGTTCCCGTACCAAACCCGATATCCAGTACGGCTTTCCCGGGAAGAGACAGCACCCGGTTGTAAATTTCGTTCAAGACAGCTTTATATCCCGCGAAGGGGTACGTCCCGTCTTCGTCGGACAGGCCTACGCTTTTATCGTAGTCGCCCGCCCACAAATCAAAGCCTTTACTGCCCAGCATAGGTTCCCTCCGAAAATGGTTTCTCAATCCGCGGCTCGATGCCGCTTCATGCGGACAAGGGATTCCGTGGTGCCCTCTTCCAGCTTCTTTTCGCCGGTGAGGCAAAAGCTGTGGCGCTGGTAAAAGGCGATGGCCCGGGTGTTCTTTTCCAGGGCCCACAGCCGGTCCGCGCCGAAATTTAAAACGGCGTATTCGATGAGCTTTCCGCCTATACCTTCGCTTTGGAAGAAGGGGTCTACAAAAAGCTTTTCGATCTCTGTTTTTTCTTCCGCGTTCCTCAAGAGAAAACCCTTAATCAGGCCGTCGTCAAACACGTACAGGTTCCCGAGGATCTCGTCCTTCAAAAAAAGTTCTCGATGAGGGAGACCACCTGCAGCTGGCCGAAGGAATATTCCGGGTCCCGAAAAATGGGGAAGAAATTGATCCGGTTATTGAACACGAAAATCTCCGCCACGCGGGACAGGTCTTTCCTTTTTGCCTTTCTGATCGGCATAGGTCTCCTTTTGGCTTAAATCAGCCGTTCGTATGTTTTTTTCAGCGGGGCGCCGCAGCTTTCCACACAGCGCTTGGCGAGTACCTCCAGGGCGTCCAGATAGCCGGGGCCCAGGCCGTTTTTCTTGATGAGGGACAGCTCCGTACAGCCCAGAATAATGGAATCGCAGCCCGCGCCGAACAGCTCTTCCCTCACCTTTCGGAATTTTTCCGGATCGGCAGGTTTTCCGGCCTTAATGTCATCGTAGATCAGGCTCATGACCAGCTTTTGGCCTTCTTCCGAGGGAAGAGCGGCGGCAAGCCCCTCCTGCTCCAGAGCGCGCTGGAACAGGCCGGTGTGCACCGTGCCCGTGGTGGCCATGATCCCGGCCTTCCGCTTGCCGGCGGCCTTCAGTTCCCGGGCGATCTCTTCTACCATGTTGAGAAAGGGGATCTGCACGCAGCCGGAAAGCTCTCTGTAAAAATAGTGGGAGGTGACGCAGGGGGCGCAGAGCACCCCTGCCCCCAGCTTTTCCAAAGTCCGCGCCGTTTCACGCATGGACGGCAGAGGCGAGGGCTTTTGGGGGTCCAAAATATGGGCGGTGCGGTCAGGAACCCGGGGACGGTCGAACACGATGACGTCCAGGTGCTCCTGGTCGGTCTTTGCGTCGGTCATTTCGATGATGAGCTGCAGCAGGTAAGCCGTGGCCATAGGCCCCAGCCCGCCGATGATGCCCAGTGTTTTCATGCGTTCACCACCTTAATCACGCAGGCCCTTGTTGCCGAAGTAGCGCTTGTATTTTTCAAAATAGTGGAACTGGTTCTTCATAAAATTGACCCAGCGCTTGAAGGAGCGGTCGCCCTTGTAATAATAAGACCGGCAGAATTTCCCCTGTTGGATCAGCTCTTTGGCCTGGGCCTTCAGAGCGGGGTCCTTTACATATTTGAAGATAATGCGCTTGGGGATAATGGTCCAAAGCACCTTGCTTTCGGCCACGGTGCAGGGCATGTCTTTGTGATAGATCACGTCGTCCGTAAGCCATTTTGCCAGATTATATCCGGCGGCGGTGACGAAAAAGCTGCTCCTGCCCTGCCGCAAATTCATCTCGAACAGCTTGTAGGTGCCGTCCCGGGGATCCTTCTTCATGTCGAAGTTGGCAAAACCCACGTAGCCTATGCCTTCCAGAAAGCCCTTCATCTGATGGTTGAGCTTTTCGTCGTAAGCGTTGACGATGGCGGCGTAGCTGCCGATCCCCTCGGGGGAATGCTCTTCCAGCAAAGCGTTGCCCAGGGCGATGAGCTTTACCTTTTTGTCCCGGCCGCAGTAGCAGTTCATCACGAACATCTGGCTGTCGTCGCCGGGGATATACTCCTGCAGGATCAGGTGGTCCTTGTAAGAGGAGCTGTAAATGGCGGTGAGGATTTTTTCAAATTCGTCCCGATCCTGGGCCACAAAGACCTTTTTCTTGTGGGGAAAGCGGCAGTTCCAGTAGGCCACGGAATTGGAGGGCTTAATGATGACGGGAAAGTCGAAGGGAAGCTCCAGATCCTTGTGGTTTTCAAAGGAACAGGTAGTGGTTTTGGGGAAGGAAAAGCCGTGCTCGGTGCAGACCTGATAGAAGCTTTCCTTCAGGGAGAGCCGCATGAGCAGCTCTTCATCGATGCACTCGAATTCGTATACGCCCCGAAGCTTTTCCTGGTTGCGTACCAGCAGCTTGATATAGTTGTCGCCGCAGGGCACCAGAAGCAGCTTTTTCCCGCTGCACTCCGGACGCAGGGCAAAGTTCAGCAAGGTTTTGACAAAGACCTCGTCGTCTTCCAGGTCGGGTTCCACCACCGCCACGCTGACAATTTTGCTAGCGGTGCAGGGGCCCAGGATCCCCTTGCCAATGGCCACGGAGGAGATCCCGTAGGCCTCGTGAAAAGAACGGGCCATGCCGTACACGTTGATGTCGCTGCCCAAAAGCACCGGCTGAAACTCAATTTTCTCAGGCATGGGCTTTTGCCCCCTCTCCAAAGAATTCTTTGTACCAAATCAGGAAGGTGTACACTGTCCACACCCGCCGGGAGTTGTCCGCCTTGCCCGACTTGTGGTCGTCCAGCAGCTTTACAAGCTTTTCCGTGTGGAAGAACTGCCGGGCGTTTTCGCTTTGGAATTCCGCTTTCACGGTTTCGTAGTACTTGTCTTCCTTCAGCCAGACCCGGGTGGGCACCGGGAAGCCCAGCTTCTTTTTGCCCGCCCACTTTTCCGGCATGCGCCGCAGGGCGGCCTTTCGCATGGCGTACTTGGTGTTTTCGGAATTGACCCGGTATTTTAGAGGGATCCGTCCGGCCAGGGCCATGATGTGCTTGTCGAGGAAGGGCACCCGCAGCTCCAGGGAATTGGCCATGCTCATCTTGTCGGCCTTTAAAAGGATATCGCCCACCATCCACATGTTGAGGTCCACAAACTGCATTTTCGTCACGGAATCCTTGTCCTTCATCATGTCGTACCAGGGCTTGACCAGCTTGGCCGGAGAAGGGGCGTCCGTAGGATTTTTCAGCAGGGCTTTGCGCTCCTTTTCGGTGAACATATAGGCGTTGCCGATGAAACGGTCCTCCAGGCGCTTGCCCCGGCGCACCAGGAAGTTCAGG
>CAZBDS010000158.1:0-4371 GCA_964490735.1 uncultured Acutalibacter sp.
GGTGACGCCAAAGCCGCCAGCGGGCGGAGGAGTGGCAACCTTCTTCACAGTCACGCTGATGGGCCCAATGTTGCTGGCAGTGATCGGATCGCTGAAGTTAGCAGCAAACGTGGAATCCAGCTTACTATAATCGTAAGTGTTGGGAATGGTAATGCTCAGGTTCTTGCCGTCGGCATTGTCGTAATCAGCCTTGGCAGCAGTGGGAGTAACCTTTACCGTAACAGAAACAGGATTACCGTCCTTGTCGTCATAGGCAATAGTGATAGTTTCCTCACCGTCTGCGGCATCTTTGGCAATGGTCACAACATCATCGGTAACCGAGTAACCGGTTCCGTTGGCGAAAGTCACATTCAAGCTGTCCTTATCAGCGTCAGCAGGAATCGTGATCTTGATCGTGTCGCCCTTCTTTGCGGTGATGTCGAGGTTGTCACCATTAGCCACACCGCTCACATCGGCAGAAACCACGTCGCTCAGGAACTTATTATTGCCAATAAGAGCCTCCTCGATCAGGTCTGCCAGCTCGCCGTCCAAATTGTCGCCGAATACGTCGAAGAAAGTCAGGCCTTCAGGCAGCTCAGCCGACTCGCCGGTAATTACGGTAACGGGAGAACCCTTGATCGCCGCGACGATAGCGTCGTTCGTGGTGCCCTTGGTGTCGTCGATGGGGGTAACCGTCACACTGCCGAAAGTAGCCTTGTTGATCTTACCAGTAAGGGTAACAGTTTCCTTATTCAGTTTGTAGTACTTAGCGTGTTCGCCACCCAGCACAGCGTTGCTCAGATCAAAAGTAGTGGTTTCGGCAGCAGCGCTGGAATACACGATACCGCTTACAGTGACATCAGTCTTGTCAGCATACTTATTTGTCACCTCAACAGTGGTACCGGCCTTCAAAGCAGTGGTGCCGTCATAAGCCTTGTTTCCATCGGGGGTAAAGCCCAGGGTGACTTCCTTTACATTAGGCTTAACCGTGATGTCGATGTTCAAGGTCGTACCAGGAGTAGCGGGAGCAGCGCCATTGATCTTGAACTTATTGCTGCCCTCCACAAGAGTGCAGGTCATGCCAGCAGCAGTAACCGTGTCAAGCGCTTCGTAATCCTTCAGGCCGTTTACAGTAATTTCAGCTTCTGAACCGCCGGCAAAGGAACCGCCGAGGGTCAGGGTGCCTTCACTGTTTGTTTCTCCAATGGCCAGCTTCCAACCGCTGGAGAGGATAGTAAGGGAAACCGTGCCGGTAACACCGCCCAGCTTTGTAGCAGCGGCAGGAACGGTAACAGCATAGGTGCCGTCCGTCAAAGCACTGTCAACCGTCAGAGTGACAGTTTTATCATTAGTACGGACAACATTGTTCACAGTCTTGCCCGCCACGCCAAAGGTCTTAGTGTCAGCATCATTAGCCCAATCATCACCCACGATGGTCAGGGTGACCGTGGTGCCCTCGGCAGCGCCGGAAGCGGTAACAGTGCCGTACTTGTTGCCGTTTACAGCACCGGCATCCTGGAACGCGCTTCTGAAATCAGTAGCGGTAGCAGGCTTAACCAGATAGATATGGGGCGTGGTAGCGGCCTTACGGGCACCCTCAATTACACCACCGGTAGGAACATCGGCAAAGCCGGTCATGTCGGTGGGTGTAGTTGCAGAAACCTTGTACTGCAGGTTGGCAACATTGCCGCCGATCTTGGTGTTGCCCTTCGCCTGCTCGGTAGCATCGGTAGTTACCGTGTTGGTAGGAGCAGCAGGCCGGGCCTTAATGGCACCGCTGTAATCCAAGGTAGCAGACGGCAGCTTTTTGTTCGTTACATCAGAAGCAGTCCAGATGCTCAAATTCTGAGCGCTGGCGGGGGGAGTGATGGGAGTTTCGGCGGTAGAGCCAGTAGCAGCTGTGCCGCCTCCGATCGAGTACTTTACGTCTCCGCCAAAGGCAATCTTCTCGTCCGTGTAGTTGATCTTATAGGGGAAAGAAGTGCCAGAAACATTTCCAGGCAGAGCGGTTCTCTCGATCTCAATCGTCTGGATCAGTTCAGTATCGGTGTTGCCCGTCTTCTGAACCTGAACGACCCCATTGGGGTTAGAACCAGCGGAAGACTTGGCAGGAATGGCGAACGCCTCGGTATAAGTGTTAAAAGTACCGCTGTTGCCAATGCGATATTCGCAGCCAGTCATGTTGCCGAGAGTTACCTTGCCGTCAGCATCAATGCTGTAGGTGGCAGCGGGCTTTACGCCGGGCTGGAAGGTGGTCTTAACCGGGTTAGTTGCCGCGGGAGTAGCCACAATAGCAGCAGCATCCGCTTCCACGTAGTAATCGGTACCGGCAGTCAGGGCGTTAGTCAGCGTCAGCTGGATATTCGCGCCGCTGGCAGTGGCAGAGCTAACGGTCTCAGCGGTGCCGCCGGTGCCGTCGGTGGTACCAGACTTCACAGTCCAGTGAGAGGGGTCAGGAGCACCAAGCGTGCAGTAATCGTTGGCCGCAACTGTAATCTTGGTCTCGCCGGCCACACCTTTGGCAGTAATGCCAGGCTTGGGGGCTTCCTTGACCTTGACTTTAAAATTAGTCGTCTTAATATGTTCAGCGGGACCAGAAACAGAAGGCTTCAACTCCAATATATCTTCTGTTCCTTCCTGGGGTCCTCTGTTTACAAAGATAGTTGATACTGCAGTAGTGTTATACTCTTCCACATAGCTGAAATTGTATACCTTCCCCGCTTCCATCGTATCCCCTACCTGGAACTTCATCAAGCAGTCCCACTCGGCTTCTGCAGGCAGATAATATGCCTGGGTCAAGCTTGAAGACGGAGCCATCTGTACTGTAACAGACTTTCCATACTTATCTGCTGCATAGCTCGGGAAAGTTGTAACATTTTCAGAAGTACTGATGGTATAGCGGGACTTGTCGCTAGGAGTCAACCCCGTTATCATGCTTGCAAGGCCGGAGTTATAAATACCGTTATTCATTACAAACGGAGTCGCGGAAGAGCCCAACAGCGTAAAGCCGGAATTGTACGCTATTATAAAGCTCATGCCAGTAGACTTTGCCGCACATCCAACTCCGCCAGAAGTCAGATGCGATCCATCTAACTTCAGCGCAAGCCAGAAAGTCCCGCCCTGTTCCACCACTATATCTGCACCGTCCGTCTTCATTGCAGACTCCTGGAACAGTCCGTTCGCTATCTCTTTGTTCTTTGCAATAGATCCCCCAGTTGTATCCATACTGGTACCTGCCAGCGGACTGTATCCTGGACGACCTTGCAGAAAGGTAAGAAGATCGCTTCCCGTTCCAGTATAGTCGGGAACATCGCCGCCTTTCATAACAACATCCACATAGTCACTGGTTGGACTTAGTTCTGCTGCCATCGCTCCCATTGGCAGCATTCCCGCTACCAACAGTACCGACAACAACAGCGACAATAGCCGTTTCGTGCGTTTTCCTGTCATTTCTCTTCCTCCGGTTTCTTTTCGAGGTCCGGCGCAGCCGGCGCCTTCCACCAGCCGCGCTTTCCCTCTTTTTGTTTTTTATAGATACAGGCTCTTCCACCTGTTCTCTAACTCTTAGAACCTCTGGTACAGCAAGTAGTACTCGCCTCTCAGGTATGCCATGATTCGTTCTGCATCTACTGCACTAGGCGCTCCGTCTCCGTCTACATCTACCATTTGCAGATCCAATTCAGTCACCATCTCGTTCTTTTCAAGATCTGCCGGGAACGGCCTGTACTCAAAGCGCAGTCTCGCCATTACCTTTTCTGCATCGCCTGATCCGTACGTTCCGTCAAAGTCCATATCTGCCGGTCTGTATCTTAACTTTACATTTCGTGTTTCCGTATATGCCACAGGTATTCCAGTTCCGTCTTCGTTCTCTACCGTTACCGTATACACGATCTTATAATACTCTACTCCTCTTCTTATATTTACTTTATTCAGAGTAAAGTACTTCTCCGCTTCGGTTCCGATATTCGACTGGATATGCTTCTCTGTTTTTACCCCTGTGTCATAATTTACATCCACATCATACAGCTGCGCAGGTTCCTGACCGTATACCGTCTTTACGGGAATCTCTTCGATCTCTATTGTTACTCTCTTTCCTTCAGCTTCCCTTGCGGCGATCCACTCATCTGCATCGGTTTCGTCTACCCAGAAAAGACCGTTATACGAACCATCTCGTGAAACAACATACCTTGACAAGTCCTCACGGCCTGTCGCAGGCTCAAATCCGTCAGACCCATAATACTGGATCACGTCATACTTGTACGTATCCTTCGTTACCGTCTGACCTTTGGCTGCCGCTTCCGTGATCCGCTTATTCAGCTCCGCATACGCCGGGTTGTCATACAGCCTCCCCGGTGCCTTCGGATTCTCAGGCATCTTCTCTTCCTCGCCGTG
>CAZBDS010000159.1:0-4346 GCA_964490735.1 uncultured Acutalibacter sp.
TTGTAGGTGCCCCGGGCAATATCATACAGCATCTTATAGGCTTTCTCGGGATCCATCCAGTGGTTGGTGGGGCCGGCGTCCTCTTCCTTGCGGGAGCAGATGAGGGTGCGGTCCTCCACGCGCGCCACATCGTTGGGGGCGGTGCGGTGGTAATAGCAGCCGGGGAGCTTCTCCTCGTTAAGCTTGATCATTTCGCCGGTCTGGCAGGCCTCCTTGCGGAGCTCTTCCAGCTGCTCCTCAGAGCCGTCGATCCACACCACTTGATCGGGGGTGACCAGCGCTTTCATTTCCTCCAGCCAGGAGAGGACGGACTTATTGTTGGTCATTTCTATTTTCTCCTTTCGCCAATGGCAAATTGTACCATAGAAGTTAGGGCCCTTGTTGCCCAGTATCATTCTAACACAGCAGGGGGAAATAATCAATGAAGAGTTTGTTAAAATTTGGAGGGCTGGCTTTTCCCTTTTCCGGCTGGGGGATAGGGCCGCCTTTCGTCGGTCCTGCCCAGCAGGTAATCCACGCTGGTGTGATAGATCTCCGCCAGCCGCAGAAGCACATGGGTGGGCACATCGTTTTCTCCGGTCTCATACTTTGAATAGCCTGTCTGAGACATGTCCAATAATTCCGCCAGCTTTTTCTGGGTCAGATCTCTGTCTTCCCGCAGGTCCCGCAGTCTCCGGTACATAGGGATCACCTCAAAACAATTTTATTCTAACCTGTTTCAGGTTGTTGACTTTTACTCTGAAACAGGTTAGAATTGCAAAAAAGAGGTGAAATTATGCGGCGCTACCATTTGGAACGGGAAGTGGACTGGAAACAGCTTCTGCAATACATGGAGGAAGAACTGGAATTGCGCATGGCACTTTACAGCGGCAGGGGCGACCCCGGCGCTTGGGAAATCTGGGCGGCCCGATTTACCGGGTTTCTGGCCCTTTACGACGATCTGCGGGGCTTTCTGGGACTTTCTGGCAGTACAGAGCTTCGGCAAAAGGCCGGAAAATTCCTGCAAAAAGGCCCCCCTGCCGGGCCATAGCCTGACAGAGGAGCCTGCAAAGCAGCACGATTTTTTTATAAGGCAGGCCGGCTCAGGCGGAATTCTCCGCAGGCCAGTCTTTTTTGAATAATCCGAACGGTCTCTTCCGCTGTTTGCCCACCGGTATCCAGCACATGGACCTCGTACTCTCCTAGGTCAGACATGGAGCTCCATACCTGCCGGACAGCTTCCTCCGTCAACGGAAATTCCTCCCGTTTTTCACGCTCCATAGCTCGCCGCAACGTGGCTTCCTCCTCCGGGCGCAAAACAATATACCGCACGTCTGTGCCGGTACGGGCCAGCTCCAGCCAACGGGGCAGAAACCAGGGCCCGATCATGCCGTCCACAAAGACTTCATATCCGCCTCGGCAATAGGCTTGAGCGCTGGCGGCAATCGCCTCCATGACCACCTCGTTCTGATCTCCGCTGTCCTCCAGCCAGGGCGCAATATACCCTTTGCAAATATAGCTATAAAAATCGTCCGTATGAAAATGGACCGAGGCCTCGTAGTCTGACTGTTCTGCCAGCAGTCGGGACACGGTACTTTTCCCGGCTCCACAGGGGCCTGAAACCATAATAATGCGTCCGCCCATGCTTTTCTCCGCCTCCAGCCATTTCTCAGTTTGTTTCCAGCAGCACCACCCGGCCGCTTGCCCGGGTCTTTTTCATGTCGATCAGCCGCTGGTTGGCGCTGCCCCGGAACAAAAGCTCCAGGTCCTTCTGGGCCAGGATAAAGGGGCCGTCGATGAGCACGTCGGTCTCCGAGAGCAGCGCGTCCACGTCCGGGTCCCGGCGCTCCAGCAGCTGCTCGTAGGTGTAGCCGCTGTACGCCGTCACGTCCTTGCCGGCGCCGTGAACCAGCTTTGCAAGCTCTGTAAGCGGCCCGGCCTGGCAGAAGGGCTCCCCACCGCTGAAAGTGATCCCTTTGAGCAGGGGGTTCTTTTGAAAATCCTCAAAAATCGCTTCCGGGGTCATGGGAGTTCCCCCCTCGAAGGGCCAGGTCTGGGGGTTGTGGCATTCCGGGCAGTGATGGGGACAGCCCTGGACGAACACCGCGTAGCGCAGGCCCTTCCCGTCCACGATGGATTCCTTCACCACACCGGCAATCTGCAGCTCTTTGCTCATACTTCTCTTCCTTTCCGCAGTATGCGGCATTAAAAAATGAGGCGGGCTTTGGGCCCGCCCCGTTTTGTTACAGCGCAAATTCTTTTTCGAAAAAGCCCTCCCGGTCTGTCAGCTGGAAGGACAGGGGCGTCAACGCCACAAAGCCTTCCCTGACAGCGGAGGAATCGGTCTCCCGTTCCGGCGCCGGCAGCTCCGTTCCCCGGATCTGATAGCCCCCGTCTTCCCCGGTCTCGTACTTGTCGTCCCATTGGAAAAACGAGCCCTGGGGCACCCACTTGACGCCCTTGATTTCCTCCAAGGGCAGGGCGGGAATGTTAATGTTGAGCAGATGACGGATATGGCGCTGGGGATCCAACTGCTCCAACAGCCGCAGGAACACCCGGACCACCTCCCCTATATCCGCATGGGGCGGCGCGGAAACGGCGATGGCCTTCTTTCCGTACATGGCCGCCTCTAAGGCGGCGGACACCGTCCCGGAATAGAACACGTCAAAGGCGATGTTCAAGCCCACGTTGGGCCCGGAGATCACCAGATCCACCGGGTCTTCCACCAGGTTGCCCAGGCCCAGGCGGGTGCAATCCGCCGGGGTGCCGGAAATGCTGTAAGCCCGCACTCCCTCTGTTAAAGGCTTTTCTTCCACAAAAAGGGATTGCCGCATGGTGAGCCCGTGACCCACAGCGCTGCGGTTCCCGGCGGGAGCCGCCACCGTAACGGTGTGCCTCTCCGCCAGCCTTTCCGCCAGAAGTTTTAAGCCAGGGGCTTCAAAGCCGTCGTCGTTGACAAGCAGGATATGCATTACAGGGTGGACATGGTGTGCTTAACCCGGTCCCGCTCCTCGGCGCGCTTGGCGTTGTTCCAGCGGTCGATGGTGCCCACCAGATAGCCGGTGATGCGGCGGATCCGCTCAAAGTCCCGACCCTCGCCTACCAGGATCTGCTCTTTTTTCGCGGTGTTCTTTTTCGCAGCAGTCTTTGCCATGATAACTCCTCCAAAAATAAGAATAATTTCTGTTTTTAGTATACCTCATTTTTCTCCGTTTGTCCAGAGAAATTTGCAAACTTTTTTAAAGCGTGCTCACCGAATCAGATGGGAATAATCCGGCACGTCGTGATACTTCTTCCGCAGCTCCAAAAGTTTCTCCACCGGCACGCCCTCGCCGGAGTGCCGTCCGCAGCGGGGGTGCTGAGCGCCTGCGGCGCTCGTCCAGCACCGACCGGAGCGGAGCGGAGACCACACGTCGTCGTTCACCGAATCAGATGGGAATAATCCGGCACGTCGTGATACTTCTTCCGCAGCTCCAAAAGCTTTTCCACCGGCACGCCCTCGCCGGAGTGCCGTCCGCAGCGGGGACACACGTCGTCGATAATGCCGTTATAGCCGCACACCGGGTCCCGGTCCACCGGGTGGTTGACAGAGCCATAGCCGATGCCCGCTTCCTTCATGTAGCGGATCACGGCCTCAAAGGCGTCCAGATTCTTGGCCACGTCGCCGTCCAGTTCCACATAGCTGATATGGCCCGCGTTGGTCAGGGCGTGGAAGGGGGCTTCCTTTTTGATCTTTTCAAAGGCGCTGATAGGATAGTACACCGGCACGTGGAAGGAGTTGGTGTAATATTCCCGATCGGTCACGCCGGGAATAATCCCGTACTTTTTCTTGTCCTTGCGGATAAAGGTGCCGGAAAGGCCTTCGGCAGGGGTGGCCAGCAGGGTAAAGTTCAGGCCGGTCTTCTTGGATTCCTCGTCCATGCGTTTCCGCATATAGGTGATGATCTCCAGGCCCAGCTTGTAGCTCTTTTCGCTTTCGCCGTGGTGCTTGCCGGTCAGGGCTTTCAGGGTCTCGGCCAGGCCGATAAAGCCCACGGACAGGGTGCCGTGCTTCAAAAGCTCGGCCACCGAATCGTCCCGGCCCAGGCGCTCAGAGTCGATCCACACGCCCTGGCCCATGAGGAAGGGGTAGTTATAGGCCTTTTTGCTGCACTGGATCTTAAAGCGGTGCAGCAGCTGCTCAATGCACAGATCGATGCGCTGATCCAGGATCTCGTAGAACTTCTTGATATCGCCCTTGGCCTCAATGCCAATCCGGGGCAGGTTTACAGAGGTAAAGCTCAGGTTGCCCCTGCCGCAGGTGGTCTCGTGCTTCCGGTCGTGGACGTTGCCCATCACGCGGGTGCGGCAGCCCATGTAAGCGATCT
>CAZBDS010000160.1:0-4275 GCA_964490735.1 uncultured Acutalibacter sp.
CGTATTTCATGCCTGTCAGGCGCCGTCCGGGGGAACAGCTCCGGCCGGCGCTTTTCGTTTTATGTAAACTTCTGAAAAATTTCCGGGATCCTCTTGACTGTAAACCCTCTTGATACCTTACAGTATAGTAAACGCACTTGAAAATCGGTACTTGCCGATTTTCAAGCAGGGCAGTGCGGGCGCGCCTGCACTGCCGGGTTTATAAGTTCCGCTTTGGGCAGAACTTATAAACTGCGTTAACTATGAAGCAGGGAGGCGGTTTTATGACCATCAAAGACATTGAGACGCGCTCCGGCATGACCCGGGCCAATATCCGGTTTTACGAGTCCCAGGGGCTGCTGTCCCCGGTAAGAAGCGACAACGGCTATCGCAGCTATTCCGAGCAGGATCTGGAAACCCTGCAGCGGATCAAGCTGCTGCGCGCTCTGCACATTTCCCTGGAGGAGATCAAAGCGGTCCAGGCGGGGAAGCGGGAACTGGAGGCCGTGCTGGACGAGCAGCTGGAAAGGCTTTCCGGAGAACAGCGGGAATTGGAGCGTGCCCAGCAGGTCTGTCGGGAAATGCGGGCGGACCGTGTCCGCTATGATACCCTGAACGCAGAAAAGTACTTAAACAATCCGGCCGGAGCTCCCATTGACCCGGCCCCGGAGCTTGCCGCCGACGTGGAACCCCGGGTGTGGGCGCCCTGCCGCCGCCTGTTTGCCCGCTGCTTCGACCTTTATCTCTGCGAGTCCCTGTGGTTCTTGCTCCTGACAGGCTGCTTTCGGGTCAATATCATCGCCTGGACGGAACAGTTTGGGCTTTTGGACTTTGTGGTGCCCCTTGCGCTGATGCTGCTTTTTGAACCCTTGTTTCTCCACTTTTTCGCCGTCACCCCCGGTAAATGGATCCTGGGGCTGCGGGTCACAGACGACGGGGGAGGGAAGCTCAGCTTTCGGGCGGCCCGTTCCCGAACCTGGACGGCGCTTTGGCGGGGCATGGGGCTTCTGCTCCCGATCTACGATCTCGTGCGCCTGTATAAAAGCTACCGTGCCTATGGGGACGGGGAAACCCTGCCCTGGGAGTATGATTCTACCCTGACTGCCAAGAAAAGCCGCCTCTTAAGGGCGGTTTGCCTTGCCGGGTGCTATGGGGCCCTTTTTGCCGGGCTGGTGCTTTCTTCTTTGAACGCCGCCATGCCGGTTTTCCGGGGTGAGCTGACGGTGGAGCAGTTCTGTGACAATTACAACCATTACCTGGATTTCTACGGTTATTCCGGCAATCGGCTGACCCCGGCCGGCGAATGGGAAGAAGAGAAGCAGTCCGGCGTGGTGGTGGTCGATGCCATGGGCGAAGCCGGCCCTCCCCAGGTTGCCTTTACCCAGCGGGACGGCGTTCTGACCGGCGTGACCCTGGAGCTTTCCTTGCCGCGGACACAGGACCTTGTTTCCTCCTGCCAGACCGAAATGGCCCTTTCAATGCTTTCCTTTGCGCTGGCCCAGGAAAAAGCCGACCTGTTCCGCCGGGAAACGGACCCTGTTCTCGAGCAGATTGAGGATCACCCCTTTGAAGATTTTTCCATGAGCGCCTACGGTGTAAAGCTCACCTGTTCATACCGCTATTCCGGCTTTGAAGCTTTCGACGGCTTTTTGTGGCCCCAGGACGGGGAGGAGAGCAACTTCGATTTCCGGTTTTCCATGGAGAAAATGGACTAGTTGCCGGCAGGAGCAAAAAGTAGTATACTTAAGCTTATAGTAAAGGCGCGAGGTGAGAAAATGCTCTATGCCGTCCGCTATGACTCCGGCTCCATGGCCCGGCCGGAGCAGGCCGCCCGCCAGCGGGAGCTTTCCCGGCGGCTGCTGGCTTATGCCCTAAAGCGGGAGACGGGCGCCGATCTTCGCAGTCTTCAGGTCCTTCAAGGCCCTCATGGAAAGCCCAGCCTGCGGGATTTTCCCATGGAGTTCAGCCTGTCCCACTGCGCCGGGCTGGTCTGCTGTGGGCTGTGGGAAAGGGAGATCGGCGTGGACGTGGAGAGGATCCGTCCCTGGGATCCCAAACGGGCCTGGTGGGTCTGCACCCCGGAAGAGCTCGCGTTTTTGGAAAGGGCTCCCCAGCAGGACCGTGTCTTTACCGTCCTGTGGACTTTAAAGGAAAGCCTGATGAAGTTTTACGGACTTGGCTTTTCCATGGGATTTCGGAATGCCGCCTTTACTTTTGAGAAAGGGGAGTGGCGGCCTTTGGAGCAGGGCCTGTACACAGATAGCAGCTTTTCGTTTCCTGGCTATGTCCTTTCTGTGTGCAGCCGGGACCGGCTCCCCGGAGAGCCCATACCGGTAGCGGAAAAAGAGCTTCTTTAAGCGCTGTCATATTGTTCTTTCGTTCCTCATATGTATGGCTCAGGACAACACAGAGAGGAACGGTGGAACATGGTCGTATCACTGAAAGCCAATAAGAAAAGGATCTTAGCGTTTGTCATTCTGGTGGCGGTGGTCATCGGAGCCTGTATTTTCCTGTGGAGCGGCAAAGAAGAGGCACAGCCTCAGACTTTTGCCGGCGGCACCAACGAAGAACGGACGGCCTTCCTGCAAAGCTTCGGCTGGGAGATTGACCCCGAGCCTGCCCAGACCCGGGAGGTCATGATCCCCGCTGAATTCAACGACGTTTATACCACGTATAACGTCATGCAGAAGGCCCAGGGCTTTGATTTGAAGCCTTACGCCGGGGAAGTCTGCACTCAGTACATGTACAAGATCAACAACTATCCCGGTGAAACCGAGGTTTACGCCACCCTGCTGGTTTACGGGGAGCTGATCATCGGCGGCGACGTGGCCTGTGCCGAGGCCGACGGCTTTATGCACGGCTTTGCCAAGGACAGTGCCCGCTATGGCGAGACGGCCGAAAGCGGTTCGCAGACAAGGGAGCAGAGCTCTTTGCCGGCAAGCAGCGCGCCCCAGATGGAAAGCAGCAATCCTCAGCCGGAAAGCAGTGCGCCGCAGTCTGAAAGTTCCGCTGCCGCAAGCGGCACGGAAGCGGCCGCGGAAGAGCAGCCTGAAAGCGCCGCCGCGGAGTCCACTGCGGGAGAAGCGCTCTCCGAGGAGGCTTTCCCCACGGACTGAAAAATAAAAGGGAGCGGCGGCGCCGCCAGGCGTCTGCCGCTCTTTCGCTTTACAAAAATGGACAGCCTCACGGCGGAAAGTGAAAAAGGTTCGGAAAGGAAGAGGAACATGGGTGCGGCGGAACGTCTTGACAAATTTCTTGCCTCACAAAACCTGGGGAGCCGAAAGGACGTCGCCAGGCTGGTGCGTTCCGGCGCGGTGACGGTCAACGGAGTCCCGGCCCGGGACAGCGCCCAAAAGGTGGACCCGGAGCGGGACCGGGTGGCGGTCGGCGGGGAAGAGGTGGCCTTTTCCCGCTTTGTCTACATCATGATGAACAAACCTGCCGGGGTCCTGTCCGCCACAGAAGACACCCGGGCCTCTACGGTGCTGGACCTTCTGCCCCCAGAGCTTCGCCGCCGGGGTTTGTTCCCGGCAGGCCGGCTGGATAAGGACACCACCGGGCTTTTACTCATCACCGACGACGGGGACTTTGCCCACCGTATGCTGGCGCCCAAAAGCCATGTGTATAAGCTCTATCAGGCAGAGACTCAGTTTCCCGTCCGTCCTGAGGACGTAGAAGCCTTTCGTGTTGGGGTGGCCCAGGGCGGCCGGACCTTTGCTCCCGCCCGGCTTTGGACGGAGCGCCTGGGTGGCCAAGAATTTGCCATGGTGGAGATCCGGGAGGGAAAGTTCCACCAGGTAAAGCGCATGTTCCAGGCGGTGGATAACCGGGTGCTTTCCCTGAAAAGACTCAAGATAGGGGGGCTATGGTTGGACGAAACACTAGGGGAAGGGGAGGCGAGGCTCCTTACCAGTGCGGAAAAAGAGCAGGTTTTTTGTTAGTAAACTTGCACTAAAAACCACTTTTCGGTTTGGGTTTTATTAAAAACTCATAAACAGCCCGCAAAATCTTTGGGTAATAAAAGAATATCTGTCCTTGGATTTATCTGTTATACTTATAGCAATCAATATGGCGTTGCCGATTCCTTTTTGGCGGCGGCATAAAAACAGGAGGATTTTTACATGGCAAGTGTAACCTTGAAAAATGTCTATAAGATCTATCAGGGCGGAGTCACTGCGGTTACTGACTTCAATCTGGAGATTCAGGACAAGGAATTCATCATTCTGGTTGGGCCTTCCGGCTGCGGCAAGTCCACTACTCTGAGAATGATCGCTGGTCTGGAAGAGATCAGCAAGG
>CAZBDS010000161.1:0-4213 GCA_964490735.1 uncultured Acutalibacter sp.
TCTCCCCCTCGGACCGCAGGCCCTCGTAGAACATCTGCTCGTAGCAGTAGGGATAAATCTGCGCCATTTGCAGGCCGTTGCCCAGATAAGCGCGCATATTGCTGTTTCTGTAGGGGCGCGCTTCCGGCTCCGCCACATCCAGCCAGAAGGACTTCACCCCCTGGCTGTAGTAATTCCTGCGGATTACCTCCCAGATATCCTTTCTTGCCTGGGGATTGGTGGGATCGATGAAGGTTACGGTGCTGCCTTCTTCGTCCAGAGAGAAGAACCCGCATTCACCCCGGAGCAGCTCGCCCTTCTCCGCCAGCCAGGAATAGTTTTCACTCTTTTTGCTGACCGTGGGCCAAATGGATACCACCAGGTGAATGCCCATCTCCTTGAGCTCCTCCACCATGGCCTTGGGGTCCGGCCAATAGCGGGGATCAAATTTCCAATCCCCCTCTTCGGTCCAGTGGAAAAAGTCCACCACGATCACTGAGATGGGGATCCCCCGCTCCTTATAGCCTCGGGCCGCCGCGAGCAGGTCCTCCTGGGTCTCATAGCGCAGCTTGCACTGCCAGTAACCGGAGGCCCACTCCGGGAACACGGGCGCCCTTCCAGTCAGGTCGGAAAGATGGCGCACCGTCTGCATGGGGGCGTCCTCGGCAATGACCAGATAGTCCACCTGGGGCGCCGCCTCCAGATACCAGAGCGTATGGTTCTTTACCGTCTCCACCCGTCCTGCCGCAGGACTGTTCCACAGAAAGCCATAGCCCCTGGAAGAAAGAAGGAAGGGAATGCAGACGTGGGTGTTCTTCTGGCACAGCTCTGTAGTGATGCCCTTCAGGTCAAAGCAATCGTTGGGATCCTGCCCCAGCCCATAGAGGTGTTCCCCCTCGCAGGCCTTGAAGTAGACCCGGGTTTCGTACTGGTCGCCGCCTTTATGGCGGTATTCCCTGGCAAAATGCTGATAGGCGATCTTGTTCCGCTCGTCGGGCCAGTCCTCCTCAAGAAGGACTTCCCCTTGGGCGTTATAATAGCAGACACACCCGTTTTGCAAGATCTCCGCCGTGATCTTGCCGTTTTTCAGCACGGCCTTTTCCTTTGTGACGGTACTCTCGGCCCGGTCCGGTCCGGGCTCCAGAAGATTCCAGTTTTCCCCGGAGATCTCCCTTCCTTTGGTGGAACGGAACCGGATACAGTTCTCTCCGTAGGGTGTGAGAAGCACCTTCTCCCCATAGGCTTCATACAGGATCCCGTTTCCGCATTTTGATAAAATGCCCATTGCCATAAACTCCTTTTATCCTCCGCAGGACAATCCCCCTGCGGGCACTTTTTTCTATACGATCTCCCCACACGCTTTCAGGTCTCTCTAACCAGTTTCGCCAGCAGGAGAAATTTCTCATAGGCGACGCCGGGCGGGCAGCTGTCGCTGTTTGCCAGCACAAAGCCCCTGCCCTTCATCAGGCGGATCGCTTCGCGGGCATAGCTTTCCAGCTCCGGCAGGGAACTGTTCAGGAAAAATACCGGGTCAATCCCGCCGATAACGGACACCTTCGGAGGCAGGATAGAGTCCGCCTCCTCCAAGGTGATATTGCCGGTATGGGGCGGCGTGAGAGATTCCACCGCCGTGATGCCCTGCTTCGCCATGGGGCTCAGCAAATCTTTTACCAGGCCGCAGGCGTGTTGAATATACCCCATATCGTTCTCTTTTAATCTTCTCACCCAGCCGCTGATTTCCGGCGCCACATACTCCTCGTACAGGGCAGGGTTTAAATTGGTGGTGGAGCTGTCTTCCCAGGAAATGCAGAACGGGGCGTCACACCGCATCACGGCTTCCAGAATTTCGCCGGAGACACGTTCCATAGCGGCTACCACCTCATGGACTTCCTCCGGATAGTCCATGGCAAGATAGATCAGATTTTCCGTTCCCACCCAGGTCTCAAGCAGGCTTTGAAAGGAACTTTTCAGATCGGCGCTTCCCATGACCGGCACAACCAGGCCGTCTTCGCCCACTTTTTGGATATAGTCGTTCATTTCCTCGTGAGTGTCCGTCACCTGGAGGTCTTCGTAGTAGCTTTTCAGACGATACAGCCCCTCCAGGTCGGAAACGGGGTGCTGGCTCAAAAACCAGGTGTCCGCGTCCGGCATGTAGGTGTATTCCAGATAAAGGTCGCCTTTCTCCGTGGAGATCGTCACATACCGCTTTCCGCCCTCGGTCCTTTCACTGCGCACGGACTTGCGGCTGGCGGTGCGAAAAGCGCCGCCCACACCCCGTAGAAGGGGGTCCGCTCCCATGGCTTTCAGGTATTCCAGCTCTCCCTTTTTCTGAATCTCTTCCGGCAGGAAGCTGAAATAGTAAGCGAGGAAAGGTGAAAAGGGAACCCGGTCCGTCTCTTCGCCCCGAATGGCCCTGATGAGCCTTTGCTTTGCTGTTAATTCCATTGGAAACTCCTCCCGCTCTTTCTGTAAATTGACAGGGAAAGGGATGTATCCAAATGATAGCATTCCTTTCCCTTTTGTCAATAAGAAATTACTTTATTCCTGAGACTTAGAGGCGTCCCAATACTTTTGGTAGATCTCCATGAGCCGGGGAAGCCCCATAGCCTCCAAGGAAGCCTTGTAGTCCTCCCACTCCGCGTCCACGTCCGCTTCGCCGGAAACCCACTCGGCGAACTTCTGCTTGACCAGGGTGTCGATATCCGTTTTGAGGACGCTCATCTCGCTGGAATCTTCCTGAGAGTAGGCAACGGGAGGATAGGTCTCTTCCTGCATATAGGGCTGATAGGGCTCGTCCTGCTCCCATCTGTCGGTGACCCAGCTGTTGGGAAGGATCTTGTCCTCCACCGCTTTGGTCACATAGTAGGGGCCCATGTCTCCAAAGCCCACTTCCCAAACCTTATCGTTAAAGGTAACCGTGGGATCCTCCGGGTCGAGGACCTTGATCTGACCTTCCGCCGTCTCTTCCAGGGTCTCTCCATAGGAGCCAAAATAGAACTGCACCGAGGTCTCGGGCTCGTACATGGCCTCTACAAAGCGGAAGGCGGCGTCGGGATTCTCACAAGATTTGGAGAGCACCCAGCTGGTCTGGATCAGGCTCAGGCCCAAAGGCTGAGAGGTCCAGCCCTGCTTGCCGTCCGGACCCTTCAGGGGAGGCAGCACCACAAAGTCGTCCTTGTTCGCCTCGCCCACGCCGGAGGCAATGCTCCAGCTGTTGCCAACGCCAACGATGACAGGATCGCTGGTAAACATTTTCGCGTTGAACTGAGAACCGTCCTGGACAAAGGCCTCCGGGTCTATAAGCCCCTCGGCAAACAGGCTGTTCAGATACTTTACCGTATCCCTGAATCCGTCCATGGTGGGGGCAAAAATCAGCTCGCCGTTTTCCACCATCAAATCTGTACCCTGTTGATCCTCCGGATTTACGCCGAAAGCTCCCAGCACGGGCCACAGCCCGGAGAAGTATTTGTTGGCGTCGGCACACCAGGGGATTTCATCGGGCTCCCCGTTGCCGTTGGGGTCCTGATCCTTAAATGCCCTGAGCACATCGCGGAATTCCTCCGTGGTGGTAGGCAGGTCCATGTCCACCTCGTCCAGCCAGACCTGATTGATGAACATCACATGCAGAGACTGAGGCCGGAGGGGCATTTTGGCGGGCAGGCAGAAGATACCGTTATCCGTCTGCACCAGACCCTTCATGTCCGGGGTTTCCTCGAACATGTTCTTAATATTTGTGGAATTTTCGATATAGTCCGTCAAGTCTACAAAGGAGCCCTGGTTGGCGATAACATCGCTGAAAGCAAGGGTCCTGTTGCCAAAGAACATGTCGGGCATGTCGCTGCTGGCCAGCAGGAGCATTTTCTTGTCCTCCCAGCCAGTGCGGATCACTTCCCAGCTCACATCGATGTTCAGCTCTTCTTCCAGCTTCTGGAAGGAAGCCATGGTGTCCGGCTCCCGGGTCATGGGATTGCCTACATTGACGATGGCTGTGAGATTCACCTTTTCAGAGCTCGCAGACTCCACCGGAGCCTCGCTTTTGGGGGTAGAAGCAGTTGAGTTGTTTCCTGCCTGGCTGCTGCCGCAGCCCGCCAGAGTTCCCAGCATGAGAAGGGCGGCAAGCGTCAGGGCCAGCAGTTTGGCAAGAGGCCGTCTTTTTAGCTTTCCTTGCATTTTGTTCTCTCCTTTTTCAAAAAATAATGTATTGTTGATTCCATTTCCGGAATTTCAACCGATG
>CAZBDS010000162.1:0-4200 GCA_964490735.1 uncultured Acutalibacter sp.
TGCCCTATCCCGAGCTGAAGGCCATTCTGACCGACATTGGCACCGAGGAGCTGGCGCACCTGGAAATGGTGGGCACCATCGTCTATCAACTCACCCGGGACCTGACCCCGGAGCAGATTCAGGAAGCGGGCTTCGACGACTATTTTGTGGATCACACCACCGGTGTGTATCCCCAGGCTGCCTCCGGCACGCCCTTCAGCGCCGCGACCCTCGCGGTGACCGGGGACACTATCGCCGATCTTCACGAGGACCTGAGCGCCGAACAGAAGGCCCGCATGACCTACGACAATATCCTGCGCTTTACCGACGACCCCGACGTGAAGGACCCTATCCGGTTCCTGCGTGCCCGGGAAGTCGTACACTTCCAGCGCTTCGGCGAGGGCCTGCGGATCCTTACCGACAAGCTGGATTCCAAGAATTTCTACGCCTTTAACCCGTCCTACGACAAGCCCTGAGTATTAGTTCTGCTTTGCAGAACTTGTGGCCTCACAAAACAGCACGCCCGGCCCTCTCCGCATAAGTTCCGCAAAGCAGAACTTATAGCGCGTGGGGGCCGGATGGCTTTTTCCTCAATGGCATCAAAAGGAAAGCTCGTCTCTTGACAAAACCGAAATATATCATTAAAATGAAATATAGAGAAGGGAATCGGAGAAAAATTTCAATTGAAGGAAACTTTGCATGGGGATACCCGGGGTCTAGAGGCGGCGTCCCCGAACGCCGGGTAGCAGGATATGGAGGAGCGCAGAATGGAGGAAGTTTCGATCTCTCGGGCCGAACACGACGAGTTCCGCCGCCGCATGGAAGACGTGCATAAGCGGCAGGACCGGCGGATTGAACTGCTGGAAGAAAACACGAAGCAAATCGGAGACCTGACCTTGTCCGTCGGCAAACTGGCTCAGAGCATCGAGATCATGTGCAACGAGCAGAAACGGCAGGGGCAGCGGCTGGAAACGCTGGAAAGCCGGGACGGGGAGAAATGGCGCAAGGTCGTGGGGTACGTGGTCACGGCGGTGCTGGGGATCCTGCTGGGTTTTGCGGCGAAGCAGCTGGGATTTTAAGGAGGAGAGGTATGAATAGAAACTGGTGGAAAGCGGCGGGGATCCGCGCCGCTAAAACAGTGGCTCAAACGGCAGCGGCCACCATCGGAACAGCGGCCGTACTGGGGGACGTAAACTGGATCATGGTGTTGAGCGCCTCGGCGCTTTCCGGGGTGCTGTCCCTGCTGACCAGCATCGGGGGCCTGCCGGAAATACAAGATTCCGCTAAAGACGGAACGCATAAGGAGAAGTAAACCCATGGCGGTAAAAGGGGTAGACATTTCGGAAATGAACGGCTCGGTGGATTTTTCCGCCCTCAAGCAGGCCGGAATTCAGTTTGTGATGATTCGCTGCGGCTATGGCAGCGATTATCCGGGCCAGCAGGACGAAGAGTTCGAGGCAAATGTCCGAAAGGCAGAAGGGGCCGAAATGCCCTATGGCGTGTATCTTTTCGCCTATGCAAAGGACGCCGCCGGTGGCAGGGCCGAAGCCGCCCACGCTCTGCGGCTGATCGGGGACCGCAGGCCCGCCTATGGCGTGTGGTATGACATGGAGGACAGCACCATGCTGGGCGGGGATCTGGCGGGAGTGGCGGAAGCTTTCTGCTCCGCCGTAAAAGAGAAGGGACACCATGCCGGGGTGTACGCCAATTTGAACTGGTGGGAAAATTACCTGACCGATCCGGTTTTTGACCGTTTTGACCGCTGGTGCGCCCAGTACAACAGCACTTGCGATCTCAAAAAACCTTACGCTATCTGGCAGTTTACGGACAAGATGAGGATCGGCGGCAAAGCCTTTGACGGGAATTGGGACTATAAAATTCACAAACGGGAGGACGAACCGGTGACCTACGAACAGTGGAGGGAATTCCAGAAGCGTTACGAGAAGGAGCAGTCGGCAAAGGCCGTAAGCCCGTGGGCGGAGGCCGCGGTGGCATACTGCAAGGAGCATGGAATTATGAACGGCGACGCCGGCGGAAAGTTCCGGCCCTGCAGCGGTATCACCCGGCAGGAGGCGGCCCAGCTGGCCATGAACCTGCACCTGGCCTGCCGAACGGCTCCGCCATTGTAAATTCTTGAGGCTTCGTCTTGTCAAGCCCGGCAAAATCGGCTAAAATAAAAGGGTTAAAGCGAAAGGGGAGAAGGCCGGGCATGAAAGGCGCGAGAAAAAGGGAATTCCGGGAAATGCTGCCGGTCATTCTGACGCTGGCGTGGCCCACCATGCTGGAACAGCTGCTGCAAACAGCCGTCCAGTATATCGACACGGCCATGGTGGGCACTCTGGGCACCCAGGCTACCGCCGCCGTGGGGGCCACCAGTACGGTGAACTGGCTCATCGGCAGCACGGTTTCCGCGCTGAGCGTGGGTTTTCTGGCCTTTATCTCCCAGTCCTTCGGGGCGGGGAAGCAGGAGCAGGCCAGGAAGGCTTCCGGCCAAGCGGTGCTGGTCACGCTGATCGCAGGCCTGTTCTTTACGGTGCTTACCGCGTCCCTAAGCGGCATGGTACCCGTTTGGATGCAGGTGGACGAACCCCTTCGGGCCATGGCTTCCCGGTATTTCCTCATTTTGTATCTGCCCATGCTGTTCCGGGCGGCCAGCATTATTTTCGGCACGGTGCTGCGCTCGGTGGGGGACACCAAGACCCCCATGGTGGTGGGCCTGTTCATGAACCTTTTAAACATCGTCTTAAACTTCTTCCTCATCTATCCCACCCGGAGCTTCCCCCTGGGCGAGCGGACCTTCACCCTGCCCGGGGCGGGCTGGGGCGTGGAGGGCGCGGCAGTGGCCAGCGCGCTGTCCTTCGTTTACGGCGGCGCGGCCATCACCGTAAAGCTGTGGCGTCACCCTGCGGTCTCTCCCCGGGGCCAGAGCCTCCGCCCGGACCGGTCGATCCTGAAGCCCTGCTTCAAGGTGGCCTTCCCCAACATGCTTCAGCGGTTCGCCACCTCTCTTGGCTACGTGGCCTTTGCCTCCATGATCAACTCCCTGGGGGAGATCTCCACGGCGGCCCACACCATTGCCAACACGGTGGAATCCGCCTTTTACATTCCAGGCTGGGGCATGCAGACCGCCGCCGCCACCCTGGCGGGCAACGCCCTGGGGGCGAAAGACGGCAGGCGCATGCAGAGCCTGGCCCGGTGCATTCTGCCCCTGGAGATCGGCCTGATGGTGATCTCCGGCGGGCTGCTGTTCCTGTTTGCTCCCCAGCTGATGTGCCTTTTCTCCCGGGATCCCCAGGTGATCTCCCTGGGCGCCACGGTGCTGCGCATGGTGGCCGTGTCCGAGCCCTTCTACGGGGTGCCCATCGTGTTCGAGGGCATCATGCAGGGCGTGGGCAAGACGGTTGCCCCCTTCATTTACAACGTGCTGGGCATGTGGTGCGCCCGCATCGCCGGCACCTTCGTCTGCACCCAGCTGCTGGGGCTGGGCTTGATCTCCGCCTGGGCCTGCATGATCGCCCACAACCTGCTGCTGTTCGTCCTTTTCACCGTTCACTACGCCACGGGGAAATGGAAGCCCAAGGAGCTGCGGGAGGCGGCCTCTGCATAGAAGCAAAATTGAAAAGTCATTTTTCGCAAAGAAAACGGGCATGGGATAATTACTCCCATGCCCGGGTCTTTTTAAACAACTGCTTATGGCCAGATCTTGCCAAGAGCCAGAGCCTCGTAAACCCTGCCCGCTTCCAGGGTGGTCCCCATCTCCACGGCGGGAGCGATCTGGAAGCGGCTTCCCGGCTCCAGCAGGACCACTTCCTCATAGGCGGCGCAGTCCACCTTGAAAACTACGTCCTCCGGTATGGCGGAGAGATAGCCGTCCCCCGAGTCCTGGCTAGCTTCTGTGATGAGATAGGCATAGGAATTGCCGTCTTCCACCAGGTATTTGATGTCCTTCAGCCGGTAGGTGTACCAGGTGTATTCGGGAATGGCCTCCCCGGAGCTGTCCCAGGTTTCGCCGTTCTGGGCCAGGGCCTCCCGGTATTTTACCATGACCTCCCGCTGGGTCTCGGCGGTGACCACGATGTTGTAGCGCTCCACGTGGATCAGGGCGTACTGCTTGACCAGGCTGCCCTTGTCCTTTAAAGCCATGATATAGGTGGGCTGGCCGCCCACGTTGATGACCGAGGGGAAGGAGGCCGTGTAGCCCAGGTGCTGCACCTCGCCCTC
>CAZBDS010000163.1:0-4163 GCA_964490735.1 uncultured Acutalibacter sp.
GCCAAGCGCGCCCGGCACACCCACCTTTCCAGGCTCAGTGACTTCACCTATAAAATCGCTCTGCCCGCGCCGTCCCTGTACGGGCAGTTCAACAACTTGGACGACATTGATTACGTGCTGACCGGCTTGAAGGAAATGGGCTTCGACGACGTGTTCGAAGTGTCCCGGGCCGCCGAGCTCATCAGCGCCGCCACCCGCAAGCTGATGGAGAGCGGACGGCTCAAGCGCCCGGTGATCAGCTCTGCCTGTCCCGCTGTGGTGCGGCTGATCCGGGTAAGATTCCCCGATCTCTGCGACCATGTCCTGCCCTTGAAATCCCCCATGGAAACCGCCGCGGCCATCGCGAAGAAGGAGGCCGCCGAAAAGACCGGCCTGCCCATGGAGGAGATCGGCTGCTTTTTCCTGACGCCCTGTCCCGCCAAGGTCACCGACATCAAGATGCCCCTGGGCATCGAGCGGTCCATGGTGGACGGCGCCATTGCCATCAGCGAGGTATTTCCGCCCCTTTCCAGCAAGATGGACCATCTGGAGACGGTAGAGCCTCTTTCGGTCTCGGGCATTATCGGCGTGGGCTGGGCCACCAGCGGCGGCGAGTCCGCGGCCCTGCTCAACGAAAAATACCTGGCGGCCGACGGCATCGAAAATGTGATCCGCGTTCTGGAGGAGATTGAGGACGAGCGCATCGGCGACCTGGACTTTATCGAGCTCAACGCCTGCGCGGGAGGCTGCGTGGGAGGCGTGCTCTGCGTGGAAAATCCCTATGTGGCCAAGGCTCGGATCCAGCGCCTGCGCAAATACCTGCCGGTGTCCCAGAACCACCTGGATGAGCCAGTCCCCGATGTGATGAAATGGGAGGCGGAGCTGGAGTTCTCCAATGTGCTCACCCTGTCCAGCGACCTGAAGCAGGCCATGCAGATGATGGCCGACATCGATCGGATCGTGGAGAAGTTCCCCGGCCTTGACTGCGGCGCCTGCGGCGCCCCCACCTGCCGCGCTTTCGCGGAGGACGTGGTCCGGGGCATTTCCAAGGACACCGAGTGCATTTTCGTCTACCGGAAGCAGATGCGGAAGGTGACGGATATTCTCGCCAAACTGGAAAACGGCGAGGAAAACTTTGGCAAGGAAGGGGAGAACGAACAATGACCATTGGCGAATTGGCCCAGATCTGCGGCTGGCAGCTGCTGGCGGGGGAAGAGGGCTGCGACAACCCGGTGAACGGCTGCTATATCGGCGACCTGCTCAGCTGGGTCATGGCCCGGGCCCAGTCCGGTAACGTGTGGCTTACTGTAATGGGCAACGTGAACGCCATTGCCGTGGCGACCCTGACAGATGTTGCCGCCATTGTGCTGGCAGAGAATGCCGCGCTGGATCCGGAAGCAAAACAGAAAGCGGAGATGCAGGGGATCCCCGTCTACGCTTGCGCGGAAAATCTGTACGATACGGCGGTCCGGGTGTACGAGAACCTGAAATGATCTCTTGTACTTACGATTTTCATATTCATTCCTGTCTCTCCCCCTGTGGAGACAATGATATGACCCCCAGCAATCTGGTGAATATGGCGGCCCTTTCCGGTTGTGAAGTTATTGCTCTAACCGATCACAACACCTGCCGGAATGCCGGAGCGGCCATAAAAGTGGGGGAGGAGGTCGGCGTTCTGGTGATACCCGGCATGGAGCTGTGCACCTCGGAGGAAGCCCATGTGGTTTGCCTGTTTGAGACCCTGGAAGGTGCTATGGAGTTCGATTCGTACATATATAATCATATGCCCCATGTGCCAAATAAGGCGGAGATCTTCGGCGAGCAGCGCCTGACGGGCCCGGATGATGAGCTTCTCGGCCTGGAAGAAAATCTGCTGCTTGTGGCCTCTTTTGTGGGATCTGGCGAAGTGACGGAGCTGGTCCGGCAGTATGGCGGCGCAGCTTTTCCGGCCCATGTGAATAAGGATTCCTACAGTCTGATCGCGTCCTTGGGCGCCATTCCCGAAGAGGCGGGCTTCAAAACGGCCGAAGTGACCCGGGACTGCGACCTGGACAAGCTGAAGCTTCTGCACCCGGAGCTGCAAACCATGCGGATCCTGCGGGATTCCGATTCCCATTACCTGGAAACCCTAGCCGGAGAACCGGGCCGGATCCATCTGAGCGAGAAGACTCCCGGGGCGGTGATCGAGACTTTGCGCCGGGGAATATCGGCCGATTGATATCGATACTGGCAAGTATTTACGGAAACGGGGAATTTTTCTTTAGAAAATTGTCGCAGTTTCGATTATAATTCTTTTGTAGAATTATAAAGGCCGGTACTTTTGCTATATTTAAAATAATGCCTAGCATCGGCAAGTCTGCCGTTTTCAAGCAGGAATTCAAAACATTTACGATTGGGAGGCAAAACAATGCAAAAGCGTATCAGCACTTTGCCCTTTCATGACACTCCCGAGCAGGCCCAAAAGCTTGACGCTGTCATTGAAAGGCTGAAGGGCCAGCCCGGAGCCGTCATGCCGGCCCTGCACGAGGCCCAGGAGATCTACGGCTATCTGCCCATGGAAGTGCAGAAAAAGATCGCCGACGGTCTGGACGTGTCTTTGGAGGAGGTATTCGGGGTTTCCACGTTCTATTCCCAGTTTTCTCTGACGCCTAAGGGCAAATACAATATTTCTGTGTGCCTTGGCACCGCCTGTTATGTCAAGGGTTCTGACAAGGTCCTGGACAAGATCGTTTCCGAGCTGGGCATTCAGCCCGAGGAATGCACGGAGGACGGCCTCTTTTCTCTGACCGCCTGCCGCTGCATCGGCGCCTGCGGTCTCGCTCCCGTTATGACGGTAAACGAGGACGTTTACGGCCGTCTGGTTCCCGAAGATGTGCCCGGCATTCTGGCCAAATATTCGGCGTAACCCATGCGTGAGCTTTCACTCAACGTCATGGACGTGGCCCAGAACTCCATTACGGCCAAGGCGAGTTTGATCACCTTGGAGATTGAGGAGAGCGTTCCGGCGGACCGGCTGTCCATCACCCTTACGGACAACGGCTGCGGCATGACTCCCGAGCAGGTGGAGCATGTCATCGATCCTTTTTATACCACCCGCACCACGCGCAGCGTAGGCCTGGGCGTGCCACTCTTTAAAATGGAGGCGGAAATGACGGGGGGGAGCTTTCGGATCGATTCGGAAAAGGGAAAAGGCACCTCGCTTACGGCTGTGTTCAAGCCTTCCAGCGTGGACATGATCCCTCTGGGCGATATCAACGGCACGGTGCTGCTGCTGGTCACCGGAAACCCGGATCTGGATTTTATCTTTACTCGCGCCTATGAAAACGGGGCGGGGGAGAAGCGGGAGTTTTCCCTGCAGACCCGGGAGCTTCGGGAAATTTTGGGGAACGACGTCCCGCTGAACGCGCCGGACGTGGTACTCTGGATCAAGGACTACCTTGCCGAACAGACAGAAGAGCTCTTGAAAGATTGAGCCCCATTTGCCCAAAACAATCCATCTCATTGAAAGGAATGGTTATTCGCATGAAATCTTTAGCGGAACTTCAGGCTATCAGAGACAAGGCTCGCGCTGCGGTCAATATCCGCGAAAACGCCAACGCTGAAACCCGTGTCCTCGTGGGTATGGCCACCTGCGGCATTGCTGCCGGCGCCCGTCCCGTTCTGAACGCCTTTGTGGAGGAAGTGGCCAAGCGCGGCCTCAAGGATATTATGGTCACGCAGACCGGCTGCATCGGCATCTGCCAGTATGAGCCCGTGGTGGAGGTTATCACTCCCGGCCAGGAAAAAGTCACCTATGTAAAGATGACCGCTGAGAAGGTGGCCCGCGTGGTCAACGATCATCTGGTCAACGGCAACGTGGTGACCGAATACACCATCGGCGCCGACGTCATCGGTGCAAAATAAGGAGGGAATGCAATGTTTCGTTCGAACGTGCTGATTTGCGGAGGAACGGGCTGTACCTCCTCTCACAGCGAGCAGATCATCGAGAAGATGAATGAAGAGATCAAGGCCCAGGGCCTTGAAAAAGAAGTAAACGTCATTCGCACCGGCTGCTTTGGCCTGTGCGCTCTGGGCCCCATTATGGTGGTCTATCCCGAAGGCGCTTTCTACAGCCGCGTCACCCCCGAGGACGTGCCCGAGATCGTTTCCGAGCACCTGCTCAAGGGCCGTATTGTCAAGCGCCT
>CAZBDS010000164.1:0-4143 GCA_964490735.1 uncultured Acutalibacter sp.
CAACGAGAGCGGCGACCGCCTCCGGGTGAGCCCCGACGGGACGGTGAGCTTCCACGCCGGGGACGACGAGCGCTACCCGGTCTCCGGCCCGGGGATCGAGGGGGCGGCCATGGCCGCCTGGGACCTGCTGAACCGGGCCGCCGAGGCCTATCTGGGCCGGCACGACTTCACCTCCGTCTGTACCCTGGACAGCCGGGAACGGGGCGACCTGACCCGCACAGTGACGGAGTCGAAGGTGGAGCGCCGGGGGAACCTGGTGGTGTTCACGGTGGCGGCGGACGGTTTTCTGTACAACATGGTGCGCATTATGGTGGGAACTCTTCTGCGGGTCCAGCAGGGGAAATTTACTCCGGAGGACCTGCCGGGAATTCTGGCGGCAAAGGATCGCCGGGCTGCCGGCCCTACGGCTCCCGCCTGCGGGCTGTATCTGAACCGGGTGTTTTACTGATACAGAAATTATAAATTATGTAAACTAAAAGCATGGGACAGACTGCCCGCTCTGCATTGCGGAAACAAAGGAGGGAAGCGAATGGCCAAGCACAACGATTCCGATGACACCAAGGTGATCGTGAATATGCGGGACTATCAGAAGGCGCATGAGATCCGGCCGGACGAAGAACCCTCCTCTCTGTTCCGGGAGGAAGGCCTTTCGGAGGAGCCGGAAGAGCTGGAGGACCGGGAACGGCTGAAAAAGATGAAGGTCCCCAAGGCCGTGTACCGGGTGGGAATCATTCTGCTGGCGCTGATTTTGGGCCTGGCACTGTGGCTGAACCGGGACAGCCTGCAGCCGGAACGGATCCTGAATTGGGTGAAGCTGCAGTTTGTGGGCACCGGCCAGGGCGACGGCTTCCCGCTGCCCATCACGGGCTCAACGGTGTCCGCCTCCAATTTTACCGCCTGCGACGGGAACGCCTTTGTGCTCAGCGACACGGCGCTGTCCGCGGTGAGCCCTTCCGGAAAGACGGTCCTTTCCCTGCGCCACAGCCTGAACCAGCCGGTGCTCCGCAGCGCCTACGGCAAGACCCTGTTGTACAACTGGGGCAGCACTTCCTACATGCTGCTGTCCGGCACGGAGCTGAAGCTGGAGGGCGTCTCCGACCGGGACATCATTGCGGGGGCCGTTGCCCAAAGCGGCCGGTTTGCCCTGGGAATCCAAGGAGAGGACGGGGCCTCACAGCTCAATGTGTATCAGGCGGACGGCGACCTGCAGTCTTACTATTCCTTTGCCAAGGATTACATCACGGCGGTGGCCGTAAACTACGACGGCACCCACGGCATGGTGTGCACCGTAAGCACGGAAAAGGGCGAGATCGTTTCCAAGGTGACGGTGCTGGATTTTAACGAGCCGGAGCCGGTGGCCAGCTTTGAAAGCAGGAACAACCTGCTGCTGGACGCCTACTGGACCGAGGGAGGATATCTGTACGCCGTGGGGGATTCGGCCCTGCTGACGGCCAGCTCCTCCAGCTATGGTTTTGTGGAGCACAGCTACGGCGGCTGGCAGCTCACCGCTTACCGGCTGGACCAGGGCAGGGCTTTCCTGTCCATTTCCGCCTATGAGCACGCGGGCCCCAGCACGCTTTTGATCTACCGGGAAG
The DNA here is from genome assembly GCA_964490735.1 of uncultured Acutalibacter sp. Taxonomy (GTDB): domain Bacteria; phylum Bacillota; class Clostridia; order Oscillospirales; family Acutalibacteraceae; genus Acutalibacter. The sequence goes on from CAZBDS010000164.1 coordinate 1,596, forward strand.
AGGCGGAGCCCGTCCGGGTGGAGTCCCCCTCCAGGATCACGTCTATTTCGTCCTTTGGCGGCACGGCAGCCCTGCTTTCCGGAGGTTTTGCGGTGTTCTGCGATTACTCTACCGGCGAGGAGCTGGGCCGGGCGGAAGCCGGCAGCGACGCCAAAAGCCTGGCCCTTTCCAACGAGCGGACGGCCTACATTCTGGGAGTCAGCGAGATCCGGACGATTTCTATCGATTCCTGACAGAATCCTAAAGATTTCCGTAAGGGATTGGGCTTGTGAAAGCACCGAAATTATGCTATACTGAACTCTGGCTTTAGTTCGAATCACTCCGCCTGCCGGCGGGCCAAAAGGGGAGAGGAAGCTCATGAATTACATTTTGGATATCGTGCTGCTGTGCGTGATCTTCCTGTTTGTGGCCATCGGTGTGCGGCGGGGTTTTATCAAGTCCGCCGCCCATTTTCTGGGGGCGGTCATCGCCGCTTTTCTGGCTTCCGCCCTGGGCGGGGCCGCGGCGCAGTGGATCTATGACGCCCTGTTCCGGCAGGCGCTGGTGGAACGGATTGGCGCCACGGTTTCTTCCCTGAGCGGCCAGGACGCCGCTGTGACGGCCGTACAGGAGTTTTTTGGCTCCCTGCCGGATTTTATTGTGCGGGTTCTGGAGGACGCGGGCGTTACAGCCGCCGGTTTGGAAGGAATTTTAGCCACGAAGGCCGGTGCGACCGCAGATCTGATCGCCGACGCACTGTCCCCGGTGTTTGTCAGCTTTTTGAAGGTGCTGGCGGTGATTGTGCTGTTTTTGCTGTTTATGATGCTGGTGCGGATTTTGGCCGACATGGTGGCGTCTTTGTTTTACCTGCCGGTTCTCCGGCAGCTGGACGGGCTGCTGGGCGGCGTCTTTGGCCTGCTGCTGGTGCTGGTAGCCCTGTGGGTGGCGGTTTCGGCGGTGCAGGTGTTTCTCCCCATGCTGGACTATGAAACCCAGGCCGCGGTGCAGAACGGCCTGAACCGGTCCCTGGTGGCCGGCCTGCTGATCAGGCTGAACCCCCTGGGCTCCATGTTCCGCTAACTTCGCGTATTTGGCCTATAGAAAGTCAGTTTTGGAAAAGAGAGGGAAAGGACCCATGTCCCGAGAAGGAAAACCCAGAAATCAGAATCTTACGGTCCCCAACGCCCTGTCGGCGCTGCGGATCGTCATCGTTCCGTTCTTTGCCTGGATGTATCTGACAGGGCATACGATCATCGCCACGCTCCTGCTGGCTTTTTCGGGCCTGTCCGACCTGTTCGACGGCATGATCGCCCGGAAGTTCAACCAGGTGACGGAGCTGGGAAAAATGCTGGACCCCCTGGCCGATAAGCTGACCCAGGGCGTGGTGGCCATCTGCCTCGCCATCAAATATCCGGTTATCTTCCCGGTGCTGACGATCTTTGTGCTGAAGGAGCTGGCCATGCTCTGCTGCGCCGTGGTGCTGCTGCAAAGGAAAAAGCGGCCCTGCGCCGCCAAGTGGTACGGCAAGGTGGGCACGGTGATGTTTTACACCTCGGTGGGCGTCATTGTGGTGATGGACGGCATCTTCCATGTAACGGGGACGGTGTTCCGGTCGGTGTCCTACGGGCTGCTGTTAGTGACCGCTGTGATGATGATTTATGCCGGCATTAAATATTTCCAGATCTTTCTGGAGATTCTGCGCTCGGACGACGAAAAATATGAATTGGACCTGCCCGATGAAATGCGGACCCGGGTGATCCGCGAGAGGCGGAAAAAGCAGTAAATCACGAGAGAAGGGAGTGCGCGCCATGATGCTGTGCACACGTTGTCATAAAAGGCCTGCGGTGGTGTTTGTATCCCACTCTATGGACGGCCAGAACACCCAGGGGCTCTGCCTGGTATGCGCGAAAGAGCTGGGCATTAAGCCCGTAAGCGATCTCATGCAGAAAATGGGCATCAGCGACGAGGAGCTTCAGGCCGCCACAGATCAGATGGCCGAGCTGATGAATGTGGGCGAGGACGGCGAGGAAGACCTTTTCACCCCCGGCGGCGCCGCCACCATGATGCCCACCGATATGCTGGGGGGAGCGCCCGGGGAAAACGGCGGGAACACCGGCGTGCGGGACAAAAAGGAAAACTATCACAAGAAAAAACGGAAATATATCCAGAACTTCTGCACCGACCTGACGGGCAGGGCCCGCAGGGGTGAGCTGGACGCCATCATCGGCAGGGAAAAGGAGATCGAGCGGGTGGTGCAGATCCTGTCCCGCCGCACCAAGAACAACCCCTGCCTCATCGGCGAGCCCGGCGTGGGCAAAACCGCCGTGGCCGAAGGCCTGGCCCTGCGCATCGCCCAGGGGAAGGTGCCCGCCCGGCTGCTGGAAAAGGAAGTCCAGCTGCTGGACCTGACGGCCCTGGTGGCCGGCACCCAGTTCCGGGGGCAGTTCGAGAGCCGGATCAAGGGCCTGGTGGACGAGGTAAAGGCTGACGGCAACATCATTTTGTTTATCGACGAGGTCCACAACCTGGTGGGCACCGGCGACGCCGAGGGCAGCATGAACGCCGCCAA
>CAZBDS010000165.1:0-4122 GCA_964490735.1 uncultured Acutalibacter sp.
GGCCCGGTGGGCGTGGGCCTTCAGGGGGATCTCCCCCTTCAGGACGGGGATCAGGCTTTCCAGCTTGATATCAAAGCCGGGCTTTTTGGAGACGTCGCCGCCGGCCTGTTCCTTTTTCTCCCAATACTCCCGGGCTTTCATCAGGGTTTCCCGCAGCTTGGAGGCCGTGGACATTCTGCTGTAGTTGTTCTTGTCCCGGTAGCAGCGCTTGGGATTTTCGCCGAAGGCGCATTTCATGGCTGCCATGGGGTTCACAATCATGTCGTCCACCCGGTCGCCCAGGGTTTTGATGACGGCGAACTGGCCTCCCAGCACGTTGGCGGAGCCGGGGCCGGTGCACACGGTGGTCACCCCGGCGTGGAGCGCCTCCCGGAAGGTGGGGTCCTGGGGATAAATGCCGTCGATGGCCCGCAGCTGAGGCGTGAGGATATCGGTCATTTCGTTGCAGTCGTCGCCTTCAAAGCCGATGCCGCTGCCGTCCAGGCCGATGTGGCAGTGAGCCTCTACAAAGCCGGGATAGACGTTCTTTCCCGCAAGGTCGATCTCCTTGCAGCGGGAGGGCGCCGTCAGGTCCTGGCCGATGGCGGCGATAATCCCGTCCGAAACGAGAAGATCGGCCTTGTAAGGCTCGGGGTGAACGGCGTCGTGGATCAGTCCGTTTTTCAGGCAATACATCATGGGGCAGCACGTCCTTTCTCTACGGAAATTTTCTTGTTTTCAGTTTACCCTTTGTCGTTTCTTTTGTCAATGAAAAGAGAAGATGCGCAGCTTGGCGGCGAATTTCCGCCGCTTGGGAAAAATCGGTTGCGCAGGGGTAAAACCTTGGATATACTGAATGTGCAGCTGTGGAAAGGAGTAAATGCCATGAAGATCTCCATACAGGAAAGCCCCGAGTTTTCCGAAACGGAAGTGATCGTTAAATGTAAAGAGGCGACGCCCCAGGTTTTAAAGATGGTCGCCACCCTTCGGGCTTTCGACCAAAAGCTTACGGGATATCTGGAGGGACAGACCTTTTTGTTGGAAGCGGATTCGGTCCTGTACGCGGACACCGTGGATAAAAGGACCTTCCTCTATACGGCCGACGGCGTCTACGAAACGCCGCTGCGGCTTTACGAGCTGGAGGAAAGGCTGCAGGCCCGGGACTTTTTCAGGGCCACCAAGTCCTCGGTGATAAACTTCAATCAGATCAGGTCCATGCGGCCGGACTTTGGCGGCAGAATGCAGCTTACCATGATGAACGGGGAAAAGCTGCCTGTTTCCCGCCAGTACATGTCCGCCATCAAAGAAAAACTGGGGTTGTAACGAAAGGAGAAGCTGCTATGAAGAAATTTGTAAGGTTTGTAGTGGAATTTAAGAACTGGGTAAGCCTTAGTTATACCGCCGCCATGTCGATCTTTCTTGTGATCAGCTGGATCGCAGGGGGAAGAAACGTGGAGATTCTCACCCTGTTCCAGATCATGCTTTTGGCGGTTGTAGTCACGCTGCTGCAGTTTATCTGCTTTTCGGGCTATGTCATCAAAAAAATGCGCTACTCCCTGCGGCTGCTGGTTTTCATTGTGCCCGAGCTGGCGGTGGTGTCCCTGTGCGCCCTATGGTTCCAGTGGGTGCCTGTGGGAAATGCCGGGGCGTGGGTGATCTTCTTTGCCTCGTTCCTGGTGTGCTTTGTGCTGATCTGCGCCGGCTTCGAGCTCTATTTCTGGGTCATTGGGAAAAAGTATGACGGCCTCTTAGGCGAGTATCGTTCGAAAAAGGGAAAGAAGCCTTGAGTTTTCCTCTGCCGTCCCTTATACTGAAAGAAAGTATACCGATGAAAAAGGGGAGGGGCGGCAATGACACAGGAAGAGCTGGACCGTTTGCTTTCTGAACAGACAGAGGCCCTGCGGGGCCTGGGCATTCCGCTGTCCCGGCACATCTGCCCCGGGGTGTGTATAAACACCCGGGCCAGGCGGCGGCTGGGCTGCTGCTATTTTCAAAACGGGGAATACAGGATCGAGATATCCGCCCTTTTGCTGGAGCAGCCGGAAAAGCTCCGGCAGACCTTGGCCCACGAGCTTCTGCACACCTGTTCCGGCTGCCGGAATCACGGGGAGCGTTGGAAGGAGTATGCCCAAAGGGTCAACGAAGCTTTGGGGTATTCGATCCAGCGGCTGGCGCCGGCGGGGGAGGGGGAAGCCGTTCCCCTGCGCCAGGACGAGATCAAGTATGTGCTGGAATGTCAGTCCTGCGGCGCCAGGATCTGCCGGGCCCGCATGTCCAAGGTGGTTAAATCGCCCTGGCGTTATCGCTGCCGGTGCGGCGGAAAATTGAAGCGGATCCAATAAAAATGCTCCCGGTTCTTTCTCCGGGAGCATTGCTTTTGCTTTTTTAATAAGGCTGATGGACCAGCTTCCTGAAATCGGCGGCACTGGTTTTAGAGCGGTACAGCTCCTCCGAGCCGTCATAGTGAAAATCCACATAGTCGCCGTTGATATCCACCACCACGGACAGCGTCCCGCCCTCCTGCCAGGGGGTGATCTCCAGCTTGTAGTCGGGATAATAGGCGAACAGGGAAATGTCCTTGTCCAGCGGATCCGCGTCGGTAAATACCGCGCCGAAATCTTCTATGCGTTCCCGGTTTTTCCCGGAGCTGGCATTCAGATGGATCAGCTTCAGCTGCCGGCCGTAGCCTTGGTACAGATCCAGCTGTAAAGAATCCGGCGTGCTGCAACCGGAACAGGTAAAGGCCAAAAGGGCCAGACAGAGGATACAGAGTAATCTTTTCATACGGTTCTCCCATAGGTAAAAAGCATTTCCTTTTTAGATATTGTACCCGTTTTTGCCCGGCAAGTCAAGAAAGGAAGAAACAGTAAAAAATCCCCCTCTGTTTGAGAGGGGGATTCCTTTCGGTCGTTTGCGATGATCAATCGCTGGAATAGGGCAGCAGCGCCAGATGACGGGCGCGCTTGATCGCCACAGTCAGGGCGCGCTGATGGAACGCGCAGGTGCCGGTCACACGGCGGGGGAGGATCTTGCCTCTCTCGGAGATGAAGCGGCGCAGCTTGGCAACGTCCTTATAGTCGATGAATTCGGCACGGTCTACGCAGAAGGTGCAAACCTTCTTGCGGCCCTTGCGGCCCCGGCGAATTTCTCTTTCAGGTCTGTCGGCCATAGCAGAAAGCCTCCTTTACAAAAATAAGTTGGGAAGAGAACATCAGAAGGGGAGGTCGTCGTCTCCCAGGATCTCTTCAAAATCCTCGTTGCTTCCGCTGGAATAAGCGGGGGCGGGCTCGTTGAGAGCCGGCTTTTGCGTGGCGGGAGCGGCACTGCTGAAAGCGCCGCCGGTGCCGCCTGCGTTATCCCGCTTGGAATCCGCGAAGCTGACGTCGTTTGCCACGATTTCAAAGGCTTTGCGCTTGTTGCCCTGCTTGTCTTCGTACGTCCGGGTCTGGATAGAGCCGGTCACGGCCATCATTCTGCCCTTCTGGAAGTATTTGCACACAAATTCCGCCGTGTTCCGCCAGGCCACCACGTCGATGAAATCCGTCTGGCGCTCGGTACCCGCGCGGGCAAAGGAGCGGTCAACGGCCAGAGTGAAAGTGGTCACGGCCACGTCGTTGGGCGTGTGTCTCAGTTCCGGGTCGGCGGTGAGCCGTCCCATGATAGCGGCAACATTCAGCATAGCAAAGCGTTCCTTTCGTAGTGGACGGAATTACTCCACAGTTTCGACGGCGGGTTCCTCGGCGGGAGCTTCCGGGGCGGCCTCCACAGGGGCCTCGACGTCGGCGTTGTTCTCTTCGGCCTTCTTCTGCTGGGCCTTCCGAGCGTTCTCAGAAGCCACGTGACGGGGATCGCGCTTGACGATCAGCGTGCGCAGAATACCGTCGGTGATCTGGTACCGTCTGTCCAGCTCGGCGGTGAACTCGGGGTCGCCCTCAAAATTGATGAGCGTGTAATAGCCCTCGGTCTCCTTGTTGATGGGATAGGCGAAGCGGCGCTTCCCCCAATCGTCAACACTCTGAACAGTACCGCCGTGTCTCTCGATGAGAGACTTGAACTTCTCCACGAGCGCCGCATTGCCCTCTTCGCCGAGCTTGGCGGAAGTGACGATGACGGTCTCGTACAGGTTCTTTCCATCTGCCATTT
>CAZBDS010000166.1:0-4117 GCA_964490735.1 uncultured Acutalibacter sp.
GGGAAGGAAAGGGACGTTTTAGAGAATGAAAGGCTTTCTTGTTTCGGCGGTTTTAGGATTTGTGGCGTTGGCGCTTGTAAACCTCTGCGCGCCTTATACCGGGGTGGCCCTGCCGGTCACCCGGCTGAGCGTGGCGGCCTCGGGGCTGCTGGGGATTCCCGGCGTGACCCTGCTGGTGGTGCTGAACGCGGTTTTGTAATTTACTTAGGCAACCAAACACGGTCCGGAGATTCATACCGCCAGTAAGGCGGGGGGACGACCGAAAAAGCCGAAAGACCTTCGGCGGCGGCCCCCTTGCGGAAAACGGATGGAGCCCCCGGACAACATAGCCAAGATATAGTCCGCCCGAAATTTCAGTGAAAAAGTAAAGGAAGAAAAAACTTGGAACATACAAAACAGAATATTTGGGAAACCCTTAAGTCCTACGGCAGGCTGTACTTTGTGGATGCCATGAGCGCCATGGCCCAGGGGCTTTTTGCCTCCCTGCTCATCGGCACCATTCTCTCCACTTTGGGGACCCAGCTGAACTTCCCGGTGCTCACGGAGATCGGCGACGCGGCCAAAGCCATGGCGGGCCCCGCCATGGCTATCGCCATCGGCTATGCCCTGAAGGCCCCGCCGCTGGTGCTGTTTTCCCTGGCGGCGGTGGGCGCTACCGCCAACCTGAAGGGCGGCACCGGCGGCCCCCTGGCCGTGCTGCTCATCGCCATTGTGGCCTCCGAGCTGGGAAAGCTTGTCAGCAAGAAGACCAAGGTGGACATTCTGGTGACTCCTTCGGTGACCATTCTCTCCGGCGCGGTCCTTTCCTATCTGTGCGCCCCGGCCATCGGCGCCGCCGCCTCTTCGCTGGGTGGTGTGATCATGTGGGCCACGGAGCTTCAGCCCTTCTTTATGGGCATTCTGGTGTCCGTGCTGGTAGGAATTGCCCTCACCCTGCCCATCAGCAGCGCGGCCATCTGCGCGGCCCTGGGCCTTACCGGCCTGGCGGGCGGCGCGGCGGTTGCCGGCTGCTGTGCCCAGATGGTGGGCTTTGCGGTCATCAGCTTCCGGGAGAACAAATGGGGCGGCCTGGCGGCCCAGGGCATCGGCACCTCCATGCTGCAGGTGCCCAACATCGTCAAGAACCCCGCCATTTGGATCGCTCCCACTCTGGCCTCGGCCATCACCGGCCCCATGGCCACCTGCCTGTTCAAGCTGCAGATGAACGGCGCGCCTATTTCCAGCGGCATGGGGACCTGCGGTTTTGTGGGGCAGATCGGCGTGTATTCCGGCTGGGTCAGCGACATGGCCGCCGGAGTGAAGCCCGCCATCACCCCCATGGACTGGATCGGCCTTTTGCTTATCTCCTTTGTCCTGCCCGCCCTGTTTGCCTGGGTCATCGACCTGGGCGTGCGGAAGCTGGGCTGGGTCAAGGAAGGCGACATGAAGCTGGACGTGTGATTTTTCCATACAAAAAGGACCCGGCGATCTGCCGGGTCCTTCCTTTGCCTTATTGCTCCCCGAAGGGGTAGTATGCGCCTGAGCCTTCATCGATCATTTTCCAGCCGGTCAAGCCGTTCTGTTCCATATAGGAGAGCAGCTCGCCCTCCAGCAGCCGGGTGTCCTCAGACCCGCTGTAGTACGACATCAGCCGTTGAGCCAAGGCTTCGTCCCCGTCACAGAATTCGTAAACGTCCTCGCTGAAATAGGTGCCGTCTCCGGGCCGCAGTACTTCCAGCACCTTCAGGCCGCCGTTATCGTCCCGTTTACAGAGCAGCCCTCCAGGCCCTCCGGCGCCGGTGGTAATCCGGATGTGTTGTTCGGCGTCCTTCCGGAAAAAGCCATAGCTCTCCGTTTTGTAAGAACCGAGGATCTTGACAGTTCCGTCTTCCTGTTCCTTTACGTTGAAGACTTTGGCGCAGAACAGGTTCACCACCCGCTCGCAGCTGTCGTCTCCCGCCTGGGAAGCGGCGTCCTCCTTTTCCAGGTCGGGGCCGTCGCCGAAGGCCATATACATGCCCTGCAGATACGCGTCGTTAAAATACAGCGTTCCGTCTTTGGTTATGCTTCCCGCTTCTTCCAGCTCGAAGGAAGCGTACATTTCCAGCGTGTCTTCGGTGAGAAAAGCCGGGTCAAAGACGCTGTTAGGCCGCAGGCACTGGCTGACAAACCGCCGCAGGTACTGCTGGGTTTCTTCCAGCTTGGAGCGAAGATCCGGATGATCTTCGTACCATTCGTCATCGGTGATATCGTAGCCCATGGACTTTGCCCGGGCATATACGGTATACGTTTCTCCATTGGCTCCGTGAAGCTGGAATTTGCACTGGCTGATTTCATCAATCCCGTCCCCCGGGTTCCAGAAGGGAAGGTCCGGAATATGCCAGAACAGGGTTTCCGTCTCTACTTTTGTACCCCATATATCGGAAACAGCCTGCTCCCAATCCCAAAACAGATTTTCCTTCAAGTCATCGATGAGAATATAGGCGTGGAAAAAGGGACTTGCGGCCGGGTCTTCCTCTCGGGATTGCCGGTAACAGTCGATCCGCAGCCTTAAAAGGCGGCCCCGCTCGTCATAGTAAGCGGTGGCTTCCGGATAGGCCGTCAAGCCCTCCCAGGCGAGGCTTTGCTGGCCGAAGATGATGGCGATCTCCCGTTCGGTCAGCGCCGCGCTGCGGTAATAGAGGAGATCGTCGAGCTTGTGATCCCAGTCCAGATACTCGTCGCCTTCCTCTTCGGTTTCCGGGAATTCCTCGCAGACGGCGGAAAAGTCCAGCTCCGGCAGTTCTTCGATGGGGGCGGGGCCCTGGTCGAATTTCCACAGCCCGAAATAGTTTCCCCCGCGCAGGCACTGGTTCGCAAGGCGGCTCATGAGATTGCCCATGTCTTCTTCGGAAAAGTTCTCGGCGGCGTGAGCCTCGGCCCAAACGCCCCAGCTGTGGTCATCGTCTCCGTGAAAGAGATTGGTCAAAAACTTCGCCACATACTCCACCTGTCCGTTTGAGTAATCGGCCATGGTGATCACTTCGTCCGAGGTGGTGGCCCAAAAATCCTTGTAGTTCGACTTTGTCACGGGCGCGGCCAGCCGCTTCCCCAGAGAGGAGATCCGGCCCGGGCAGATCTCCACGGTCATCAGGGGCTCGCTTTCCGGTTCTCCTTTCTGCCGCAGCTCCACTTTGACGCTCAAGAGCTGTCCCGTGCCGATGCGTTCCGTAAAGCCGGTCACATCGTAGTAGTCTTCCACCGCAAGGCCTTCCCAGGTAAGGGTCTCCTGGTCCCAGATCCCGGCGATCTCCTCCCGTGTCAGGGGCGTTTCGGTGGGCTTCTCTGTATAGTCGCCGATGGAGAGCCCGGTTTCATTGCCCACCTCTTCCCGGGTGGGAAAGTCCAGCAGCAGCGCCGGATCCAGTTCGGGGAGCCGGACCGCCGCCCGGTCCTCAGTTACACTTTCCGCTTCTGCCGTGGAGGAGACAACGGCCGGAACGGAGTTCAGCTGACTTTGGGTTTCCAGCGGGTCTAAAAGCCCGTGTTCTCCCAGGAACAGCAGGCCTGCCAGTACCATAAGGCAGGCGGCCAGCCCCCCTATCCAGGAAAGGGCGTGAAAGACGGGAGAGGCTCGCTCGGGCTCCGCCGGGCGGTAGACCTCGGCTTCCTGCACGTAGCGTTCGTCAATATCGTTCAGTGCTTCCAAAAGCTTTTGCGCGTCCATTTACAAGGCTCCTTTCTTTTCCAGATAGACCTTCAGCCGGCCGCGAATGCGGGACAGCCGCACCGAGACGTTGTCCTCCGTCATGCCCAGCCGGGCGGCCAGGGCGCCGCAGCGTTCGCCGAACCAGTACCGTCCCAAAAACAGCTTCCGGTCCCGGGCGGACAGGGTGCGCAGAAAGCCTTCCAGGGCCCTGGTCAGCTCCTTCGCGTCCAGCTCCGCTGCCGGATCCCGTCCGGAGGCAAGGCAGTTTTCCAGCTCGTCATAGGCCGCGTCAAAGCTGTCGCCGCCGCGCTTTTGGGCGGTGTTGTAGCGGTAGCGCTTCAGGCTGTGATTGCGCACCAGCCGGTACAGATAGGGGAGAAGGGGCTCCGGGCGATTGGGAGGAATGGAATTCCAGGCGGCAAGCAGCGCGTCGCTTACGCATTCCTCCGC
>CAZBDS010000167.1:0-4108 GCA_964490735.1 uncultured Acutalibacter sp.
GAATTGAAGTGGAGAATGTGAGGTGATCTGATCTTGTTATCGGGTTTGATTATTATTTCTATGTCGGATATAAAGGAGATAATATTTCCTTGCGCTGCAACGACACAACAATCTGGTTCGAATCATTTGAAGACCTGTTTAATGCAATCGACTTTGGCAAAGCCAGCTATGTTTTTGACAAGGAGGGGCTTCGATGGAATGCGAAGTAATTCGGTCCGAATACATAGAAGAGTCGAAAGAAAAGAACCGCCTTGCGCATCAGTCGAAGCATCGCGGAAACGCTCCTAAGAACCGGCATCGTTGGGCGGCAGTAGATGTCGTCATGAAAAAATTTAACGAAGGGAAAGATGATATTATGGAGTTCAACATGAACCAGCCCACCACGTGGAAGGAATTTAAAAAACTTTCCGCCCAGACATAGGAAGAATACATCAAGAAGCTCCAGGATGAGTATGGGGCAAACGCGGGAATGCTGGCTGAAATGTTTGGCTTACACCCCCAGTCCCTGCGGAACTACGCGAAAAGAACTCTTCCTGGGATAAAATTCTCCAAAGGGGCCAAGAGTGGCGGCAAAATGGAACGCTGGGAAGAATTTCTGCATTCCGGAGAGGAGGCGGAAGCTCCGGAGCGTATTTCGGGGTCGGAGGACGAAGCCGCAGAAACCGCCGCAGATCCCCGCAGTGGATCCACTCACATGCGGGCTTTCTATTTGGAGTTCGAAGGTGTCCTCAACGCGGAGACGATCTATAATTCTCTGAAAAAGATGCTCGGAGACTCCAGCGAAGGGACGATCAATATATCCTATACCTTTTTTCTAAAAATATTGTCGTTTCATGATAAATTCTGAGGTGCACCTCCTAGAGATATGTTTTAAGTATTGGTAAAATCTTCCTATAGTAATTTATAGGAGGTTCTTCTAATGAGAAAATACCAAGCTGAACTGAAGGTGTATTTAAGGGATATACTTCTTACGTATCGTCAGACTCTTGGTTTGACCCAAGAGCAGATGGCCTCCAGGCTTCGCATGACTCCACGTTCTTATTCTGACTTGGAACGCGGTAAAACTGGATTCTCGGCTGTTTCTCTTATTTTTCTGCTGTATAATTTCCCAGCAGATAAAATGTTTCAAATTATACAGGTGTTTGTAGCTTCTGTGCGTGAAACCGAGTTGAAGGAGGCCGGATGATGTCTGCTCTCGATATTTATCAGGCCTATATAGCTTGGCTCGGAGGAGGAAAGCCAGTCCCGCTACAGCGCCTGCTTGATTGCCCATTTGCCAACAAGGATATCTTCGAGGATGAATCGAAACTTGTAAATTACTTGTTCTATTTTGTTCCGGATATATCCGGCCCGGTTCCGCGTTGCTTTTTCTTTTTCGAAGAAAACACCTTCTTAAAGGACGAGGTTGGAGACCTGGTTCTGCTACATTCCTCTTATCGCCTTTTCGATTCATGATTACAATATTAAGCAAAAAACCCGCCATACGGCGGGTTTTTATATTTAAAAAACAAAAAAGAAAGGAAGTCAATTATGTCAAAAGCAAGGTACGATGTTGAACTGAAAAGAAAGATTGTCCGTCTGCACGTTGAAGGAAACCGCAGTGTCCGCAGCCTGATGAGCGAATATGGAGTTTCTGACAACAGCATCTACACTTGGATCAGGCAGTATGAGAAGGAGTTCGGCGCATCGAAATCCGTCACAGATTACCGCGCCCAGGTGTCCGACCTCAAGAAGCAGCTCTCCCACGCTAAGGAAGAAAATGAGTTTCTGCGGGCGGTTACCAGCTATTGCCTGAAGACTGCCGGCATGAATCTTCTTTCGGAGGGATGCTGATTTGAACAAGTTCAGCAAGGCCAACATTCTTGAGCCGGTCTCTTTCAACGACTTGGTGGCCCGTATTAAGCGGGATTATCAAGCGCCCAACGAGGTGTCTGCTCTTCTGACTCTTCAGAGAATGATAGACACCCGAATCGAAGAGGCGCGTAGCTTATTTATGGCATACATGAAAGAGATCGTGGCTCAAGCAAAAAATATCGAAGAATAAGGAGGCGGTGGGATGTTTCTTGAAATGCTGAGAAAAACCTTTACCGTAACGTACAAAGCTCCGGTCGGCAGTGCTGTCGATCACTACCTGAAAGGAATCTATATCGGAAGCCGCCCGTCCATTTTTAAGGATTGGGGGGTTTTTTATTCCAGAGAACTTGGCGCTGACGAAGTAAGATTCCGATTTCCCATCTGGTGGGGGCAGAAGATTGAGCGCATTCGCGGCCTCGCGTAAGCCGAACGGAGGCGTTCAAGATGGAAATCAAATTGGCTGTCGTGGAGAGGGGGAGCGAAGAATATCGAATTCAGGGCAATCATCTCAGTCAAATCATCTATGTTGACAGGAAAGTGCCCCTCGAACTGCTGAGGCAGATGCTCCGACTGATAGATGACGGATTCACGATTCAATCGCAGTTTAGCCTAGAGGCATTTTTGCAGGACGTCATTGAAAACGTTAAGACGGACATGGAAAAGGATGTCATTCTGGGGCTTGTTGAATCCAGCAAATCAGGCGGCAGAGGCACGAGATCAATCAAGTGGTCAAACTACGATTTCATCCCTCCCCAGGAGTACACCCCGGACGCGATCCGAAAGGTCAGAGAAAAATGCAAGCTCTCCCAAAGCACACTTGCCAAGATCCTTGGTGTTTCCAAAAACACCGTCGTGTGGTGGGAGGTAGGCCGGACAAAGCCTGGGGGTTCTTCCATCAGGATCCTCGACATGTTGCTCCGCGATCCCTACCTCCCCCTGAAATATGGCCTTATCAATAAAAAGCCTCCAAAGGCTCCGCCCAAGAAGAAAACCGAAAGGGAAAAGAAAACCCCTTTGTATGAGCGCCGAATGCGTTCCCTTTCGGGAGGAAGGATCAGAACCTTCTGCGCCTTCAAGAGAGGTGAGAATGTCTTCTGGGTGGATCGGACAGAGGTGAGAGACAAGTATGTGGCTGATACAGCTTCGGTTTATCGCATAAAGAACGGGAAATTGGTGTTTGATCACGAAGAATCTGTGGCCTCCATAAGGGCGGAGGGCGTCAGATAATTTTGCCGGAAAGGAGAAATGAAAATGAGCGAACAGGTCCGCAGGCTCACCGAAAGGGACGGAGATTACTGCAAGGACATCTGCGGCCAAGCAAAAACCTGCAAGCGCCTAAAGGCAGGAGATATCTGTGATGACGCGCGACGGTATGCGCGCCTGAGAGAATTCGAGAACTTATTCGTTCCCATTCCTGAGGTTGCTGAAATGGCGACATTACGTTACCCGATTCAACCGAGTAATGCGTTCTACGACCAGTCGCCATGCCGGTATTGCAGCAACAACCCCGCCAACGGCGGCAGCGGTGTTTGCCACTGCATTCTTGGGGCGCAATCACTTTGGGGATAAGAAATTCAACTTTTAGGAGGAACAAATATGCTGTGGTTCTTTATTGTACTGGCAATTACTATTTTGGCATTCGTTATTGCGGGAGTGTTTTACCACTTCGGTTTTGAAGGAGTTAGTGCAGCTGGGATTTTGCTTGGAGGCATTGGAATTATAGCGTTGATTATTATGGCTGCACATGGAATCAAAGCGAATACGGACACAGATGCCTATGTCGCTTCCATGCAACAAAGATATGAGGCCTTGACATATCAGCTTGATAATGACGTGTACGACAACCTTAATGATATTGGTAAGCGAGAACTGTATGAACAGGTTAGAGCATGGAATGAAGATCTTGCAAGGCGTAAAAAGCTGCAAAACAGCGACTGGGTCGGAATGTTTTACGCAAATGTTTACGACCAGTTTGAGCTCATCCCCTTGCAATAGCATGACAAAAGACTGGTTTTATCCAAGTAAGTGAAAGGGGTTTTGCCTATGGAAAGATATTATTTTTATTGTCCCCAATGTGGTGCCGAAGAGGTTCTTCATGGATCTCTTCCATCCGGAACTCTTACAAACATTAGAGATGGATATGGCACTCCGATACACCACTACGAATGCCCTCAATGTCATAACGTGGATGCAGGGTATATGCGGTTTGGATTGGGAAAGATGAATGAACTTTCTGATAACGAACAAATGAGAT
>CAZBDS010000168.1:0-4096 GCA_964490735.1 uncultured Acutalibacter sp.
GGCGATAAAACGGCAGAGCCGTTTTATCGTGTGTTCACCACAAACCACGGTTTAATCCTGAGAAAAAGGCTTGCGAGAGAAATCCTTTCGCGGCCTTTCTTCTTGACCTTCTTTTTCGTTAGGCGTACAATGTATCCTGGGGAGGGAGCGAAGTTTATGGACGACAATCTGAAAGCGGTAACAAGGGCCCGGGCGGAACGTGCCGTCAAGGCTTTGGAGAAAAATCATATCCCGGCGGTCCTTGTGCCGGATAGAGGGGCCGCTGTAAAAGCGGTGGAAACCCTTTTAAACGAAGGGGAGACCATTTCCTGCGGCGGGTCCATGACCTTGGGGGAAAGCGGCATACTGGATCTGATGAAAAGCGGGAACTACCATTTTATTGACAGAACCGCCATGGATCCCCGGGAAGCGTATCTGCAAACATTCAGCGCCGATGTATTTCTCACCAGCGCCAACGCCATTACGGAAAACGGCGAGCTGTACAACGTGGACGGCAACGGCAACCGGGTGGCCGCCCTGATCTACGGCCCCAAGCGGGTGATTGTGGTGGCGGGGATCAACAAGCTGGTCCGGGATCTGGGCGAAGCGGTCCTCCGGGTGAAGGAGACGGCGGCCCCGGCCAACGGAAAGCGTTTGAAGGTGGGAACGCCCTGTGCCGAAACGGGACGCTGCGCGGCCTGCGGTGGGGAAATGACCGCCGGCTGCCGCGCGGAAAGCAGAATGTGCTGTCAGTATGTGGTCACCGGGTACCAGAGAAGCGACCGGATCCGGGTGATTTTAGTAGAAGAAGAGCTGGGCTATTGACTGCCGGCGGAAAGGGGGAGAGAGTCCTCTTGTTAAAATTCGGGAAAATACTGAACCGCCGGGGGTCCTTTGAAATCGACATGACCAACGGCCCCCTGCTGGGAAAGATCGTGCAGTTTTCCATTCCCCTGGCTCTTTCGGGGATTTTGCAGCTGCTGTTCAACGCCGCCGACATGGTGGTGGTGGGCAGGTTCGCGGGTTCTCACGCCTTGGCGGCAGTGGGCTCTACCGGCGCGCTCATCAATCTGATCATCAACCTGTTCATCGGCCTTTCTGTGGGGGCCAATGTGCTGGTGGCCCAGTATTACGGGGCCGGGGACGCCCGGGAGATCCGGGACACGGTCCATACCGCCATTGCCGCCAGCCTGGTGTTCGGCGTGGGCCTGGTGGCGGTGGGGATCCTGCTTTCCCGGCCGGTGCTCAGCGCCATGTCTACCCCGCCAGAGGTGCTGGATCAGGCAGTCCTTTATATGCGCATTTACTTTTTGGGTATGCCGGTGATGATGCTGTACAATTTCGGCGCGGCCGTCCTCCGGGCAGTGGGGGACACCCAGCGCCCCCTGTATTTTCTGCTGATGGCTGGTGTGATCAACGTGCTGCTGAACCTGTTTTTCGTAATCTCGCTGCACATGGGCGTGGCGGGCGTGGCCACGGCTACGGTGATCTCCCAGGCGGTCTCCGCCGGGCTGGTGCTGTGGTGCCTGATCAAATCGGACAGCGCGTACCGGGTGGAGCTGAAAAACCTGCGCATCAAAAAAGACAAGCTGATCAAAATGGCAAAAATCGGGCTGCCCGCTGGGGTCCAGGGGGCGTCCTTTTCCATTTCCAACGTGCTGATCCAGTCCACTATCAACTCCTTTGGCCCCCTTGCCATGGCGGGGAATACGGCGGCCTCCAATATCGAGGCCTTCGTCTCCACCGCCATGGACGCCTTTTCCCAGGCGGCCATGTCCTTTACGGCCCAGAACATGGGGGCGAAAAAGTACAAGCGGGTGGACAGGATCCTGATTTACTGCCTGAGCCTGGGTGTGGTCGTGGGGCTGCTGATGGGCGTGGGCGGATATCTGCTGGGCCCCCAGCTGCTGGGCATCTATTCCACCGATGCCCAGGTGATCGCTTTCGGCCTGCGGAGAATGGCCATCGTGTGCGTGTTCCAGTGCGTGGGCGCCCTGATGGGCAATATGGTGGGCCTGCTCCGCGGCATGGGCTATTCTTTGATCCCCATGGCCATCACCATCACTTCGGTGTGCGGGTTCCGCGTGGTGTGGATCTACACCGTTTTTGCCGCCATGCCCACGCTGGAGGTGCTGTACGCATCTTACCCCATCACCTGGGGGCTGGCGGCGCTGTTTGACTTCTGCTGCTTTTTGTACCTGCGGCGGAAGAAGCTGAAAAAGCAAACGGAGGGAGGAACCCCATGAACATACTGCAAAAGCTGAGGGGCGGCGGAAAGCGCACCTTCGAGATTGACATGACCAACGGCCCTCTGCTGGGGAAGATCGTGCGGTTTTCCATTCCTCTGGCCCTTTCGGGAATGCTGCAGCTGCTGTTCAACGCCGCCGATATGGTGGTGGCTGGCAGGTTCGCGGGCAGCCAGGCCCTGGCGGCGGTGGGTTCCACCGGTGCGCTGATCCAGCTGATCATCAACCTGTTTATGGGCCTTTCCATCGGCGTCAACGTGCTGGTGGCCCGGTATTACGGCGGCGGCCAGCGGCAGGAGCTGGACGAGACGGTCCACACCGCGGTTCTCACCAGCCTGCTGTGCGGCGTCCTGCTGATTTTCATAGGAATCGCCCTGTCCAGGCCCCTGCTGGAGCTGATGAGCACACCGGAGGACGTCATCGACCAATCCGTGCTTTATATGCGCATTTACTTTGCCGGTATGCCGGTGATGATGCTGTACAATTTCGGCTCGGCGATCCTCCGGGCAGTGGGGGACACCCAGCGTCCCCTGTATTTCCTGACCATCGCGGGCATTGTCAACGTGCTGCTGAACCTGTTCTTTGTCATCGTTTTGCATATGGGTGTAGCCGGCGTGGCCGTGGCCACGGTGATTTCCCAGTGCATTTCCGCGGCTTTGGTGCTGCTGTGCCTGGTCCGCAGCGACACGGTGTACCGGGTGGATCTAAAGCGTTTGCGGATCGTGAAGAGCAAGCTGCTGCAAATGACGAAGATCGGCATTCCCGCCGGGATCCAGGGCGCCACCTTTTCCATTTCCAACGTGCTGATCCAGTCCACCATCAATTCCTTTGGTTCCATTGCCATGGCGGGCAGCACCGCCTCCGGCAATATCGAAGGCTTTGTGTTTACCGCCGAGGACGCCGTGACCCAGGCGGCCCTCAGCTTTACCGGCCAGAATTTAGGCGCCAAAAAGTTCGACCGCATCAACAAGGTGCTGCTCCGGTGCATGCTGCTGGTCACCGCCGTAGGCCTTACCCTGGGCTGCACCGCCTATCTGCTGGGCCGCCCGCTGCTGGGCCTCTACACCTCTGACCCCCAGGTGATGGATTACGGCATGCGCAAGCTGCTGCTGCTGTGCGTGCCCCACTTTACCTGCGGCCTGATGAACGTGATCGTAGGTTCTATGCGGGGCCTGGGTTCCTCGGTGTCCCCCATGATCATGTCCATTTTCGGCGTGTGCGTGCTCCGCGTGGTGTGGATCTACACGGTCTTTGCGGCTTTCCCCACCTGGGAGGTCCTGTTCCTGTCCTATCCCGTTACCTGGGTCGCCACCGCCCTCATCGAGGGGATCTTCTTTATTTTTATAAAAAGGAAGGCCATCCGCAAAGCGGCAGGGCCCGGGCCTGATTGACCCGCCATAGCATCAGGACGATCATGGCGTTGACGAGGGCCACGACCAGAACGCCCCACAGGGCGTGAAGTACGCGCTTTGTTTTTTCAGATTTCATAGCAGCCTCCATGCATTGCTTTCTGGAACTATATATAATAAGGAAACAATGTTTCTATGCGACTAAACTGCCCTTGACGGTTACAAAGCTATGCCCGGGAAGATTTGCCTGAAAGCACGCCGCGTAAACTGTGGTTTCAAACCTTGTTTACCACCATATATGGACAAAATTAAAAAAATTTGAAAAAAGTAAAAAAAACGAAAAAAAGGAGTTGACATTGGGGGGCTATCTGTGGTAAGATAGTCAAGCGCTCGAGAGAAAGGGCTTGAAAAGCTGCGCGGTCCGACAGGGCTGAAGAGCTGGAAAAACCTGAATATTTCCGGGTGCGAGGACCTTGAAAATTAAACAACGAGAAGACAGAAGAGACCCGTGAATTCTGAGAG
>CAZBDS010000169.1:0-4041 GCA_964490735.1 uncultured Acutalibacter sp.
GCCTCCGAGGTCATGGCAATCCTGTGCCTTGCGAAGGATATGAACGACCTGAAAGCCCGGTTGGGGAATATCCTCATCGCCTACACCTATGACGGCCAGCCCGTCTATGCCCGGGACATCAAGGCAGAGGGTGCCATGACCGCCCTGCTCCGGGACGCCGTCAACCCCAATCTGGTCCAAACCATTGAGGGCACTCCCGCCATCATGCACGGCGGCCCCTTTGCCAATATCGCCCATGGCTGCAATTCCGTCCGTGCCACCCGGCTGGCTCTGAAACTGGCCGATTACTGTATTACCGAGGCGGGTTTCGGCTCTGACCTGGGCGCGGAGAAATTTATGGATATCAAGTGCCGCATGGCCGGGCTTGCTCCCTCCTGCGTGGTGGTGGTAGCTACAGTCCGGGCGCTGAAATATAACGGCGGCGTGGCAAAGGCGGACCTTTCCAATGAAAACCTGGAAGCCTTGAAGAAAGGTTCCGTCAACCTGAAAGCCCACGTGGAAAACATGCATAAATTCGGCGTGCCCGTAGTGGTGGCCATCAACCGTTTCCCCTCCGATACAGAGGCGGAGCTGGGCGTTATCGACGATGTCTGCAAGGAGCTGGGCGTGTCTTATGCCCTTTCCGAGGTCTTCAGCAAAGGCGGCGAAGGCGGCAAAGAGCTGGCCCAGACGATCTGCGACGTCATTGAACAATGTGACGGCTGTCAGACAAAGTTTGCCCCCATCTATCCGGACGACGCGCCCATTGAAAAGAAAATTGAAACCGTTGCCAAAAGCATTTACGGTGCTGATGGCGTGATCTTCACCAAGCAGGCCCAGAAATCCTTGAAAGAGATCAAGGAGCTGGGCGGCGACGCCATGCCCGTCTGTATTGCCAAGACCCAATATTCCTTGTCCGATGACGCGTCCCTGCTGGGCCGTCCCACCGGATTTGAGATCACTATACGCGATCTGAAACTTTCCAGCGGCGCGGGCTTTGTAGTGGCCTACGCCGGCGACATCATGACCATGCCCGGCCTGCCCAAAGTTCCGGCCGCCGAGAAAATCGACGTGGACGAAAGCGCCGTAATTCACGGCCTGTTCTAATGGATTACGAATTTGTGACCCATTCTCCCGGGGAAACGGAAGCCCTTGCAGCCAGGCTGGCAGAGCGGCTTCGGGGTGGAGAGATCCTGGCTTTTACCGGTGGCATGGGTATGGGAAAAACCGCCTTTACCCGGGGCCTTGTCCGGGGCTTGGGCGGGGGAGAGACCGTTTCCAGTCCCACCTTTGCCTTGGTGAACGAATACACGGGACGTCTGACCGTAGAGCATTTTGACATGTACCGTGTAGAGAACTGGGACGAGCTTTATTCCACCGGCTTTTTTGACTATCTGGACACCGGCTGTGTGCTGGTGATCGAGTGGAGCGAAAATATTGAAGGAGCTCTGCCCGAAACCGCTGTCCATATCCGGATCCGCCCCGGCGACGGGGAAAATCAGCGGATCATTGCCATTGAAGGCTGGAAGGGGGAACTGTAAGCATGCTGATCCTTGCCATTGATTCCTCCGCTTCACCGGCTTCGGCGGCGGTCCTGGAGGACGGAAAACTGCTGGGAGAATTTTTCGTCAATACAAAGCAGACCCACAGCCAAACACTGCTGCCCATGGTGGAAGGCCTTTTGAAGGCCTTGGGAAAGACCTGCGGCGAAATCGATCTTTTTGCCGTGTCCTCTGGTCCCGGCTCTTTTACAGGGGTCAGGATTGGCGTCGCCTGCGTCAAGGGCATGGCTATGCCGGGCGATACGCCCTGCTGCGGCGTATCAACGTTGGAGGCCATTGCCATGGGCGGGCTTTCCTGCGAAGGAGCCCTGCTTTGCGCCGTGATGGACGCCCGCTGCGGCCAGGTGTATAACGCCTTGTTCCGGGTGGAGCAGGGGGCTTTACGGCGGCTTACGGAAGACCGGGCTCTTTCTCTGGAGGCGCTGGAGGCCGAATGTGCTCCTTATGGAGAACAAGTGGTTCTCTTTGGCGACGGCGCCGTTCTTTGCCATAAAACGTTCTCAAAATGGGGCGCCAGACTGGCGCCGGAGCCGGTCCGCTTTCAGCGTGCGTCTTCCGTGGCGCTGGCAGCAGCTGAAATGGCCGGGCGAAAGGAAACCGTTACGGCGGCAGAGCTGCTTCCGGGATATCTGCGTCTGCCCCAGGCAGAGCGGGAACTGAAAAAAAGAAAGGAAAAGGAGGGCTTGGGGATATGAAGCTTGCGCTCGGGTGCGATCACGGCGGCTTTGAGCTGAAGGAGGCTGTCCGCGGATATTTGGAGGATCACCAGATCGACTATGAGGATTTCGGCACGTACAGTACCGATTCTGTGGATTATGCTCCCATTGCCGCCAAGGCGGCTCATGCCGTGGCAGAGGGAAAGGCGGACTTCGGCATATTGATCTGTTCGACCGGCCTGGGAATCTCCATAGCAGCTAACAAGGTTAAGGGGATCCGGGCGGCTGTATGCACCAACGAATTCTGTGCCGAGATGACCCGCCGCCACAACAACGCCAACATTCTCTGTATGGGCGGCAAGGTAATCGACCATAAAACGGCGCTGCGGCTGGTGGACATTTTCCTGCATACCGGCTTTGAGGGCGGCCGTCATCAGCGGCGGATCGACCAGATCACCCAGATCGAGGACGGGACACTGTAACAGGATACCTGCGGGAGGAAAACGGAATGAACCGCGCTGCCGTATCCTGTTGACGGCAGTGTGGAAAAATAGGAGGAATTTTTGATGCAGAACTATGAAAATGTATTCGTAATGGATCATCCGCTCATTCAGCACAAGCTCACTTTCCTGCGGGACGCTTCCACGGGAACCAAACATTTCCGGGAGCTGGTCAGCGAGATTGCCACGCTGATGTGCTATGAGGCCACCCGGGATCTTCCGCTGGAAGAGGTAAAGACTGTCACTCCTATGCAGGAGACCACCACCAAGGTCATTTCCGGACGGAAACTGGCTTTTGTGCCGATTCTGCGCGCCGGCCTGGGCATGGTGGACGGCATGCTGAACCTAGTGCCTTCCGCCAAGGTAGGGCATATCGGCCTGTATCGGGACCATGACACCCTGAAGCCCGTGGAATACTACAACAAGCTTCCCCAGGATATCGAGGAGCGCGATGTAATTGTTCTGGATCCCATGCTGGCAACCGGCGGTTCCGCCATCGACGCCATCAGCATCGTCAAGAAGAGCCACCCCAGAAGCATTAAATTCCTCTGCATTATCGCCGTGCCCGAAGGCCTGAAGGCCTTGACCCAAGCCCACCCCGACGTGCATATTTATTGTGCGGCAGTAGATGAAAAGCTGAATGAAAACGGCTATATTCTTCCCGGCCTGGGTGACGCCGGCGACCGGATTTTCGGCACGATCTGACCTTTTTGACCGCTTTTTTAAGCCATGGCTGTCCTGCTTTTATGGCAGCCATGACTTTTTTATTATTTTTCCCGATTCTCTTTGAAAACCGAAGTAAATGTGCTATACTAAACATCTGATAGAATATTTATGCGGATTTTCCGTTCCAACGAAAGGCCGGATCGCCATGAATCAATTTGAAATTACGCATCTCGGCGGCGCTGCCGTACTGCGAAGCTGCCCCGATCCCCGCTTTAAGACCATGAGGCTTTCTGTCAATATGCTGATTCCCTTCACCCGGAAAACCGCCGCCTTATACGGCATTGTGCCCGGCCTGCTTACCCGGGCTACCCGGGAATATCCCAGTTTTGTTTCCCTAAACCGGAAGCTTTCCGAGCTGTACGGGGCGTCTCTCAGTTCCGGGGTCCGGAAGATGGGCGGCTTTCAGTGCCTTACCCTCTCTGTCAACGGCATCGCCGAACGCTATGCCTACGGAGGCGAGGATATGTTCGAGGAGCTTTCCGGCCTGCTGTTCAGCGCCCTGCTGGATCCTCTCAAGGACGGGGAGGGCTTGTTTCCCGAAGAACATTTCCTTCAGGAGCGCCGCCAGCTGCTGGAATTAAAGGACTCCGAATTCAACGACAAGATCACTTACGCCCA
>CAZBDS010000170.1:0-4018 GCA_964490735.1 uncultured Acutalibacter sp.
GGTGACCCATCGGGGATTCGAACCCCGGACACCTTGATTAAAAGTCAAGTGCTCTACCGACTGAGCTAATGAGTCAAAGGGGCTGTCCGCCGACCTATGCGGCGGACAGCTTATTTATTATAGCAAGGAAAAATGGCGCTGTCAACCCAAAAATGCGCGGATTCAAAGCGGATTTCGGGCAATTACCGGACGGTAAAGTGCTTTACGATACTGGTGCCGTCCCTGCCGTGCTGCCAAGGAGCAAAGGAAAGATCCAGCCCACCGTGCATGAGCAGCGCGCCGGAATAAGTCTTCCCGGTCTCCTCGTCGGTATACAGCTTTTCGGGATCCAGGCCCTGCAGACGCAGGTTCTGGTAGACGTTGTCGGGCCTGCGCATGATCACCCTGGTGAAAAGGACCTCCCGCTTGTCGGGGCTGACGAACTCCCAGTCACAAAGGAAGGGATTTTCCGTGGGAGAGGTCAGGCGGTAAAAATCGCCGAAATGGGTCAGGTCGTAATATTTGTGATAGTCCGCCACCTGGGTCTTGACAATCTCCTTCTCCTCGGGGGTCAGCTTGCGGGGATCCAGCTCGTAGCCAAAGGTGCCGAACAGCGCCACGTCCCCCCGGGTCTTGATGTCCGTGCGGGGATTGGCGGAAACATGGGCGCCCACAGACGCCGGAGGATAGCACAGGGACGCGCCGAACTGAATGGTCAGGCGTTCGATGGCGTCGGTGTTGTCGCTGGCCCAGATCTGGGGGGAATAATACATCATGCCGGCGTCGAACCGGCCGCCGCCGGAAGAACAATTCTCCAGCAGGATCTGGGGAAAAGCGGTAGTGATCCGGTCCATCAGGTCATAAACGCCCAGTACATACCGGTGGAAGAACTCGCCCTGGCGCTCCGGGGGCAGCTGCGCGCTGGCGGCCTCGGAAATGTGGCGGTTGCAGTCCCACTTGATGTAGGCGATATTGTTCTTCGAGAGCACGTCGTACATCTGCTGGAAGATGTTGTCCCGCACGTCCTTGCGGGTCATGTCCAGCACGCACTGGTGCCGGGACAGGGACTTGCCTCTGCCGGGAACACTGATGACCCAATCGGGGTGGGCGCGGTACAGGTCGCTGTCCGGATTGATCATCTCGGGCTCGTACCAGATGCCGAACTGCACCCCCAGGTCGTTGACCCGGCGGATCAGGCTTTGCAGCCCTCCCTTCAGCTTTTTCTCGTTGACGTACCAGTCGCCCAGGGCCCGATAGTCGTCGCAGCGGCCGCCGAACCAGCCGTCGTCCATCACCAGCATATCAATGCCCAGCTCCTTAGCCTCTTTGGCGAAGTCCACCAGCTTGTCGTCGTCAAAGTCAAAATAGGCGGCTTCCCAGCTGTTGATGAGCAGGGGACGCTTTTTCTTCGTCCACTGGCTGCGCATCAGGTGGTCCAGATAGAAGTGGTGGAAGGTGCGGCTCATGCCGCCCAGGCCCTGGTCGGACCAAACCAATACAGCCTCGGGAGCGGTGAAGGCCTCGCCGGGCTCCAGCCGCCAGCGGAAGTCATCGGGATTGATGCCCATCAGCACCCGGGGACAGCCTCTGGTATCCACTTCAATGTCGATGGCGAAGTTACCGCTGTAGATAAAGTTCATGCCATACACTTCTCCGGTCTCTTCGGTGGCGCTGTGCTGCGCCAAAGCCACAAAGGGGTTGTGGTTGGGACCGGTCATGCCCCGCTTGGAGCGAATGGACTGGATCCCGTGCTGCAGGGGGTGGCGCACGGTAGTGTTCTCCTTGGCCCATTTACCGTACAGATGGATCATGTCCAGATCCATGGAGGGCAGTTCCAGGCAGGCGCTGTAGGCCCGCTCCAGCTCTACAGGCGCGCTGCCGCCGTTTTCCACCCGGACGCTGCGGGTGATCACGTCGTAGTCCTCAAAGGCAGTGTATAAAAGGAACACCTTGACGCCGGTAACGCTGTCCACGGCTTCAATCTCCAGGGTCTGGGCCTGTTCCTCCGCGGCGAAAGTGGCGGGCAGCCCCGGAAGTCCGGGCTTGCCTTTGAAAATCCTGTGGGAAACATAGCGGAGATCCGTCACCGTATCGCCGCCCCTGCCCCGGACAGACAGGGCGGAAAGGCGGAAATCCCCGGAACCGTTGGCAGGGTATTCCAGGGGGTTGATGTCTAGGGAAAACAAGGGGTCCTTCCCCTCGGCGGGATAGGGGCTGAGGGAGTCGAACCACCCGCGGTAGCCCAGATAGCCCAGGTCGGCGTCGGGCACCCGGGCGCCGTAGTACAGATGGACCAGATAGCCGCCGTCAAACACCTGCAGGGCATAGGTGGACCGCGGCGTTTCCACCTTGAAAATGCGTGTTTTTTCATCGAAGCTGACAGGCATGAAAAGGCCCCCTTTCGGGTCGTGTGAATTTGGCTTTATTCTAGCATAAAACTACGGTGGGAACAAGGGGCTTCCCGGTTTTTTTACTTCTCTAGCAGGGCGCTGAGCAGAACCAGATCCGCGGCGGTCACCTGTCCATCCCCGTTCAGATCCGCCGCGCGCCGCCCGGGATCCTTCTGGACGGGCTCCAGCACCATGGCGATGGCCGCCGCCATATCCAGGCCGCTGACCGTTCCCGTGCCGTCGCAGTCCCCCAAAATCACCACGGTCCAATCGTTTACCGTCATGCCGGTGCACAGTCTCCCCTCGGTCACCAGCCTGCCCGTCCGGTCCCGGATCTCCGCCGCTTCGGGTTCCATCAGCTCCCGCAGCCGGGCGGCAGTCAGGCCGGGGCGGGCCACCAGATACATTCCTTCCACCCAGGCAGGGGCTTCCTCCTCCGGCTCCGGCACAGGGGAAGGGGAGGGTGAAAGCGTGACCGAAGGGGACGGCAGGGGCTGGGAAAAGTCCAGCGGCACATAATACAGGTCCCCGTCCTTCCGGTACAGAGCGCCGCTGCCGCACAGGGCTGCGGGCGGTTCCTCCAGGACGCAGGACCCCAGCCGTTTCCCAGTCAGGTCGTACCGGCTCACCGTGGCGCCGGACGACAGAATCAGACAATTTTCGCGGTCCAGGCAGTAAAAATTGGAAGAAACCACGTTTTCGGGACAGCGGAACAGGGGTTCTGCCCCGCCCTCCTTCCAGCCGCAGACCACCCCGTCCTCTCCCACCCAGAGATCCCTGCCCAGCACTGCCATGGGCCTGACGGCTCCGGGGCTTTCCGCCCACTCCTGCCGGCTGCCGTCCAGCCGGTACAGGGAGGAACCGGCGTAGAGAAACAGCGTCCCCTCCGGATCGGCGCCCAGAAAGGTGATGGGCTCCACAAAGGAAAGCTCCCGCTCTTTGCCGGAGGGCTCCAGCAGTACCAGGGTCTTCCGGTCCCGGGCAGGCACAGCGGCAATGGTTTCCCCGCAGCAGCAGTCCAAAAAGGCGGACTCTCCCAAGCCCAGCGCCAGCTCTCGCTTACAGCTTTCTTCCAGCGCGCCGTCGTAGGCAATCACTTCTGTCCAGGGCTCGGCGTCCTCCCAGACCAGCAGCAAGCCCTTCCCCAGAGCGGCCCTGCACAGCGGGGTCTCTGTCTGCCGCCGAAGCAGCACCTTCCCCGTGCGGGCGTCCAGCTTCCACAGCTCCCGGCCGAAGACCAGCCAGATCAGGTTGTTCTGCTCCTGGAACAGCAAGATTTCCGACGAACCCGAGCGATCTTCCGTCAAGCGGATCCCCTGAAGCGGCGGATCTTTCCCGGCGGCCCATAAGATCACGGCAAGCGCAAAAAAGGCGAGAAGTACCAGCGCTCCTTGCAGCACTTTCCCTTTTCGCCTTTTTCTCTTCATGGTTCCGGTCACCCTTCCCGTTCCTCAAAAAACGACCGGGCCAGAGCCGTATCCCCTGTAAGGGAGGAGAGCAGCAGCTTGTAAACGCCCTCGGGATCCCGATAGAAATTCCGTTCCACCAGTTCCGCCTGCGCCCGGTCCGGCGCAAACAGCGAAACGGTCATCAAATCCATTTCCCCTCCGGAAACGGAGCAGGTCACCCGAAAGCCCCGTTCCACCTCT
>CAZBDS010000171.1:0-4017 GCA_964490735.1 uncultured Acutalibacter sp.
CGAGGCTCTGGGCAAGATCCTGAACCTGGAATTCGACATGTGGCGCGGCTTTGACCCAGACGCCAAGAAGGCCATACAGGATACCGTCGACAACGGTGTTTCCTGGACCTACCTGTTCCCCACCAGCGGCGTCAACTACGAGCCCTACGACTGCGTACCCCTGTCCTCTAAGCTGTGCACCTATGTTGTGGAGCATGAAGGTTCTCTGGAAGGCGCTCCCGAGGAGAATGCTAACCAGCAGATGAAGGATGTCGCCGTGTCCGCCTGGAACTGGTACAACACCCGCGATTTCGCGGCTTCCGGCAATGGCTGGACCGAGTACTACGGCCGTACCATCACCATGGACAGCTTCTACTCTGACGCTTTGAACATCATCTCTCCCGCGTATGCCTACACCACCGAGTCCATGGCTGATTTGAAGCCTAACCTGGACACGCTGGAAAACACCACCTTCCTGAAGATCGTCATGGGCGAAGAGCCTGTTGACTCCTTCGATCAGTTTGTGGAAGACTGGTATGCTCAGGGCGGCCAGACCATGACGGACGAAGTCCGCGCTATGGTCGGATAATTCTCAGAACTATCTTGCTGCCGGGAGTTAACCCTTCCGGTTTCCCGGCTGGTTTTCCGCGAGCCTGCTAAAAACCTTCGGGCATAAAAGATGCTGCCGGAAGGGTTTCCTTCCGGCAGCAATCTTTCTATTAAGTTCCCGCCGTGAGAAATTCTTGTGAGGAGGCTGTATGCATGAAGAATACGAAGGACCAGCTCTCGTATCATTCCATGATCCTGCCGGGCATGATCATGCTGGCGATTTTCAATATCGCCCCCATGTTCGGCATTGTGATGGCGTTTCAGAAGTTTGTCCCTGCTAAAGGCATTTTTGGCTCTAAATGGGTGGGCCTGGGCAACTTCAAGATTCTGATGAACTACCCCGATGTGTACAACGTTATTTGGAACACGCTGATCATCGCCGTTGCCAAGTTGATTCTGGGCATTATCGTTCCCGTTATCTTCGCGATTCTGCTCAACGAAGTGCGCAGCTCCGGCTTAAAGCGCACGATCCAGACCATTGTGTACCTGCCCCACTTCCTGTCCTGGGTTATCCTGGCTTTGATGTTCCAGAACATCTTCTCTTACACCGGCATGGTGAACAGCCTGGTAAAGGCCCTGGGCGGTGAGCCTGTGATGTACCTGATCAGCAATACCTGGTTCAGGCCCATCGTGATTCTTACCGACGTGTGGAAGGGCTTTGGCTACAGTGCCGTTATTTATCTGGCCACCATCACCGGTATCGACCCCCAGCTGTACGAGGCGGGCGAGATCGACGGCGCCAACCGCTGGCACAAGATGCGCTACATCACCTTCCCGGCCCTGAAAGGCACCATCGTGCTGATGGCCACTCTGGCCCTGGGCAACATTCTGAACGCCGGCTTCGACCAGATTTTTAACATGTACTCTCCCCTGGTTTATGAGACCGGCGACATCATCGATACTTATGTGTATCGTATGGGTTTGGAAAAACTGCAATACAGCATGGGCACCGCGGTGGGCTTGTTCAAGTCCGTCATCAGCTTCATTCTGATTGCTTCGTCCTATAAGCTGGCAGATAAGTTTGCCGGATACAGAATCTTTTAAGGGGGTGTGGGAGAATGAAACGCAAATTAAATGTTATCGACTATCTGATCATCATATTTCTTTTGATCCTGACCTTCTCCTGCCTGATCCCCATTTTGAACACGCTGGCAATGTCCTTCAGCGACAAGACCAGCGCCGCTTTGGGCAAGGTGTACTTCCTGCCGGTTAACTTTAACCTTTCTTCCTACATAGAGATGCTGTCCGACAACCGGTTCTTCACGGCTTTCGGCGTGTCTGTAGTGAGGACGATCTCCGGTACGATCCTGAACCTGTTCTTCAGCATTCTGATGGCCTATCCGCTGTCCAAGAATCCCAGAGAATTCCGCTTTAGAAATATCTACATGTGGACCATGGTATTCTGCATGATGTTTAACGGCGGCATTGTTCCCACCTTCCTGGTGATCAACGGCCTGCACCTGATCGACACCATGTGGGTTCTGATCCTGCCCGGCGCGGTAAACGTGTTCAACACCATCATTCTGATGAACTTCTACAAGGGCCTGCCCCCGTCACTGGAAGAGGCCGCCCGCGTGGACGGCGCCGGCGCTTGGACGATTTTGCTGAAGGTTATCATTCCTCTGGCAAAGCCCTCCATCGCCACCATCGCCCTGTTCTCTGCGGTAAACCATTGGAACGCGTTCTTCGACGGCAAGATCTACATCAACACGCCGGCGAAGCAGCCCCTGCAGACCTACATTCAGTCCCTCACCATTCAGCTGAGCCCTCAGCAGCTGGCCAACATGAACCCGGACGAAATTGTCCGGAAGCTGGAGGTTTCCAACATCACCTTCAACTCCGCCAAGGCGTTTGTGTCCATGATCCCGATCCTGTGCATCTATCCCTTCCTGCAGAAGTATTTTGTAACCGGTATTGTAATGGGCGCCGTGAAGGAGTGATTCTCCCGGTTTTCCCTCTACAGGTTTAACATTCTGCAAAACATTAAATTTATTGCGAAATCCTCTTGTCTGTGGTATGTTCTTTTTATACTATCGGACAGGAGGATTTTTTATGGCTATGACATCACGCGAACTGGTTTACGCCACACTGGAAAACAAATCGCCGGAAAGGGCGCCCCGGGATCTTTGGCTGCTGCCCTGGGCCACCATGCACTACCCGCAGGAAGTAAAAAAGATCCAAGAAGCTTTCCCCTCCGATTTTGGCGGGGTCCCCGCGCCTTTGGAGAAGAATCCGCCCACTCAGGGAGATCCCTACAGCGTGGGCACTCATGTGGACGTGTGGGGCTGCGTTTTTGAAAACATTCAGCCGGGCGTGATCGGAGAGGTAAAGAACCCGCTGATCCCCACAGAGGACGAGGAATGGGACAATGTGGACAAGATCCATATTCCCACCGAGCTGCTCACCTTTAACATCGACCAGGTTAACGCTGAATACGCCAAAACCGACAAATTCATCAACGGCGGTTGCTGCCCCAGGCCCTTTGAGCAGCTGCAGTTCATTCGCGGCACGGAAAACCTGTACATGGATCTGATGGATCCGCCGCCCAAAATGCTGAAGTTCATGGACGACATGCACGCTTTTTACTGCGAGTGGATGACCAAGTGGGCCAAAACCGACGTGGACGGCCTGAATTTCATGGACGACTGGGGATCCCAGAGGAGCCTGCTGATCAACCCCGTTCTCTGGAAAAAATACTTCAAGCCCATGTACAAGGATTACATCGACATCGCCCACAGCCACGGCAAAAAGATCTTTATGCACTCCGACGGCTACACCCTGGATATTTACCCTGAGCTGATCGAGCTTGGCCTGGACGCCTTTAACAGCCAGATTTTCTGCATGGGTCCGGAACAGCTGGCGCAGTTCAAGGGCAAAATCACCTTCTGGGGCGAGATCGACCGGCAGGAGCTGCTGCCCCGGGGCACCGAGGAAGAGATCCGCGCGGCGGTTCGCCGGGTCTATGAAAACCTGTGGGACAACGGCGGCTGCATCGCCGAGATGGAATTCGGCGCCGGCGCTAACCCGGATAACGTGTACACTGCTTTCGACGAGTGGGAAAAGCTGACCAGAAAATGAAGCGGTGACCTGAGAAAAGGTTTTTATAAAATTCAGCAAGGCACAAAATTAGAGGCATAAAACCTGAGTGGGTTGTATAATCCCCCCTTGAAAGTCTGCTTGCAAAGCTGGGAAAAATCGACAATTATCTGCCGCAATGAGGATAAAAATTCATTTTCGATACGGCAAATAAGCGTAGAGAAGAGGTTTTTCCAAGCCAGCAAACATGACTTTTTTGGGGGGTTCTGCTATGTTTTCTCGGAAACCCCAAACAAAATTTCAGGAGGTAATCCAAAG
This sequence comes from uncultured Acutalibacter sp., assembly GCA_964490735.1. GTDB lineage: Bacteria > Bacillota > Clostridia > Oscillospirales > Acutalibacteraceae > Acutalibacter. Next base: position 3,943 of record CAZBDS010000171.1, read on the forward strand.
AATGAAAGCCAAAAAAATCCTGGCCGCTCTTCTGGCCGCGCTGATGATCCTCAGCGTTTTCGCTGCCTGCGGAAA
>CAZBDS010000172.1:0-4002 GCA_964490735.1 uncultured Acutalibacter sp.
AGGCTTTGCCGTGTCAGCTTTAAGGCGGGCACCAATCTGATCATCGATTCCGTCACGACCAACGAACACGTGCCCATTCTGCTGGCTCCCTTAATCTTCGCGGGCACGGCCCTGTCCCATCTCTTCGGAGCTTCCGTGGGCCGGGAGGGGGCGGCCCTGCAGCTGGGGGGCAGCATCGGCCACAATTTCGGGGAGCTCCTCCGCTTTGACCGGGAGGACGTGCAGGTGCTGTCCATGTGCGGCATGGCGGCCTGTTTCGCGGCCCTGTTCGGCACGCCCTTCACCGCCGTGGTCTTCGTGCTGGAAGTCATCGCCGTGGGAACGATCCACTATAACGCTTTCCTTCCCTGCGTGGCGGCGGCCTATGTGTCCTCCTTTGTGGCCAAGGCTTTCGGCTGTGGGCCCTTTGCCTTTCCCTTGACGGGAGAGCTTCCGGCTCTTACACCCCTTACCGCTTTGCGGACAGCGGCCCTTGCCGCCCTGTGCGCTCTGGTGGGCATTCTGTTCTGCGTCTGCGTCCACGGGGCTTCCCACGCCGCCGGGAAGTGGCTGAAAAATCCCTATGTCCGCATTGCCGCCGGGGGTCTCCTGATGGCCGTGCTCACCAATCTGTTCGGCCTGTGGGACTACACCGGTGCGGGCGCCCAGGTCATCGCCGCGGCGGTGGGGGGCAGCGCCCGGCCCGAAGCCTTTCTTTTAAAGCTCCTGCTCACCGCCCTTTGCGTGGGGGTGGGCTTCCGGGGAGGAGAGATCGTGCCCACCATGTTTATCGGCGCGGCTTTCGGCTGTACTGTGGGCCCGCTGCTGGGGCTTCCCGCCGGTTTTGCCGCGGCCCTGTGTATGGCCGCCCTGTTCTGCTCGGTGGTCAACTGCCCCATTGCCTCCGTCTTTTTGGCGGTGGAGGTCTTCGGCACCGCCGAGCTTCCCTTGTTCGCCATCGCCGTGGCCGTGGCCTTTGTGCTTTCGGGGTATTTCGGCCTGTACAGCAGCCAGCGGATCGTCTTTTCCAAAATAAAGCATACCGAGATCAATACGAATACCCAGTGACGCCAAAGCCTCCGGAAAATTTTCGGAGGCTTTTTTCGCAAGGCTGTTACAATCGGGCTTGTTCCCTCATCTAATGGTCGAGAGAGGAAGAAGGGAGGGGGACGTCATCAAAAAGCTGAAAAACGCGGAGCTGGTCCGGGCCGCCGCCAAGGGGGACAAGGACGCCTTTGTGGAGCTCATCGACCAATACCGCCAGACCATGTACGCCACCGCCATGGCCGTGACCCGCAGCGAGGAAGACGCCATGGACGCCATCGGAGATACGATCTTGATCCTTTGGGAAAAGCTGGACACCCTGAAAAAGCCGGAGGTCTTCAAGACCTGGATGACCCGGGTGCTCATCAACTGCTGCTGCGGAGTGCTTCGGGACAGACGGCGGGAAATACCCTCGGAAGCCTTGGAGGACCGTGGGGAAGAGCCGGATCTGGACACGTCTCTGACAGTGAACCAGGTGTTGGAAAAGCTGTCGGAGGACGACCGGCTGGTGCTGCAGCTGTTCTATTTTGAAGACATGGCGGTAAAGGACATTGCCCGGGTGCTGAACCAGACCCAGGAGGCGGTGCGCATGCGTTTAAGCCGGGGGCGCAAACGCTTCCGAGAACAATACGAAAGGGGAGAGGCACTGTGAAAAACCGCAAGCATCTGGAAGCTTTGGAAAAAAGCCTGCCCTATCCCAGGCTTACCATACAGGCGGACCGGCGCTTTGACCAGATTCTGGCAGACCTGCCGGACAAGACGGGCGTGCTTTCCGACCGGTTGGAGCGCCTTGACGAGCCCACCATTTCCCAAAGGGTGATCCGGGTGGTCCCCGAGCCGGAGGAGGAAGGCCGCTGGGTGGCGGGGATCGTCGGCAAATGGGCCCTGGCAGCTGTGGCAGTGGCCGTGGTCGCTTTGCTGGGGGTGAATTCCATCAATCCCGCCGTCACGGAAAAGCTGCCGGTTTTGGGGAACGTGTTCAGCGCGCTGAACCGCAGCAATATTAAGCCCGACCCGACCATTGTGCCGGCCCCTTCTCCTACGGGCACGCCGGACCCGGTGGCAGAATCCATGCCGGGGACCGTGATCCCGAAAGCGGGCTTTTATGACCTGCCGGTGGAGGATAACGGCACCGTGCTCACCTCTGTCGAATGGGAAAACGAAACTACCCTGAAAGTGACCGGCACCGTGCCCTTTATGGGCCGGGAAAGCTATGACCTGCTCAAGTTTTACAATTCCACGCCTCTGGGCGTGTCTGGCAAGGTATACGGAACAGGGATCGACGAAAACACAGTGGAAGTGGAAATAGAAAACGAGCACGAGCTGTTCCAAACGAGATCCGGTGATGGTTCCACCGGAAATCCAATGACCCTGGGCTCTCTGCAAACCCCGCAAAGCTTTAATGTCACCTGGCGGTTTCGGGTAGACCCTGCGGCAAACGATGTAGTGACCCTGTGCTTTTTTGAGCATTCCGAATGCGCGGCCCTTCCCGAAAACCGGTTGACGGCTCAGTTTTCCATTGACCTCAAGACCTTTACGGTGGCTCCCGGCCCGGGATTTTTCGATTGCCTGATTGAAAGCGGTCCCAACGCGGGGAAGCCCTTCCAAAAGGCAACGCCCGAAGAGGTGCTGGCCACCCCCCGCAACGGGGAATTTACCAACGGCTGGTACGTGGAAGAACCCTATGTGGTTACCGATGACAGCGGCATAATGCAGAGTAACTGCAAAAACTGGATTAAGGTGGTATTCTACGGCGATCCGGAGGACACGAGGCAGCTAGTCCTGCAAGCAAACGTGGATACCTCGGTTTATGATATACCAGGGGATGATCTGGTGTGGATCACGGCGGGAATCACTTACGACCGCGCTACTCTGGATCAGCGGTATAACGGCAGATTTACGGTGGGGGACGGCGGCCTTCTTGACGAGGTTTTTGGCAACGTCAGGTGGTACTGCATAGATGCGAACAACGCTTTTATCGACATGAATCCCCAGGGCCAGTTTGACTTTACCGGTCGCTGCGGGGCCAATTACCGCCGGGTGGTGTTTGCGGTCTCTGCCGATATCCTGATGATTGAGGACGATGCCGACCTGCTGCGGGATTACCTTGACCGGGGGATTATCAACTTCCAGCTTTTTCGTGCCGGAAGCATTGGTGACGGTGACAAAGTTTTGATCAACGACGTACAGCAGACCGTAGAGCAGGAGCAGCAGCAGAGGGACGAGGCCTATCAGAAGCTGGCCGCCTCAGAGACTTCTTCGGAGCCCGATCTCTCACCCGACGCTCCCTATGAAAATCATTTTTCTCTCATCGACCTGGGCGGCAACGACCCCAACGTGCTGGAGCTTACGCCCAATCTGGACGCCAGCCAGTACGGCGGCGCATTCAGCTTCCTCACCGATCTGGAGGAGGATCTGCCCTGGGTGGTGCGGATCACAATGGGCGGCGACGTGTACGAATTTCCCCTGTATCCGTCGGACACCGTCGTCCGTCCGCCGGAAAGCACGGTCCTGTCCGAGGAGGACCGGGAGTGGCTGGAAAAGAACCTGATCGCCTCCGGCGCGGAATACGCCGTTTACCGTATCCGCACCCAGCCGGAGGAATACGACGGCCCCGACGTGTGGCGGTATACCCTTTCCCTCTACCGGGACGGCAGCGACGGCAGCACCTACGACTGGAACGGCTGCACCTGGGCGGTGGTAAACCCCAAGACCGACGAGATCGTTTACGACAGCGCCGAACACCGCAGAGGGTGATTCCGCAAAACAAAAGGCCCCCGGTTTTGCCGGGGGCCTTACTGCATGCTTTGCAGAACCGATTTAAAGTGCGTTTACACGATGATGCTCTTGCCGGTCATTTCCTCCGGCTGGGGCAGTCCCAGCACCTTCAGCATGGTGGGGGCGATGTCCGCCAGGACGCCGCCGTCCCGCAGGGTGCAGGGGTGGTTGATGACGCAGAAGGGCACGGGGTTTGTGGTG
>CAZBDS010000173.1:0-3961 GCA_964490735.1 uncultured Acutalibacter sp.
ACCCTGCTCTTTTTTAAGGTTCCGCAGGAACAGCTGCAGCAGATGGGCCAGGGAGGTAATGGCCAGCGGCGAAGTGCCCTGCCGGGAAAATTCGTCAAACACCCGTTTTACCAGGCTCCGCATAAACGTGTCGAACCGGAAGAAATGCTGGTCAATGCCCAGCAGGCCCTCCACCAGGTCCACGGAAAGCTCACGGTTCAGTCCCAAAAAATCCTCCGCGTGAGTCAGGTTCAGCTGCATCCAGTAGATTTCCCCCACGCCCTGGCCGTCGTTGTCGCTCCAATGCCCCTGATTCATAAAGGAAATAAAGCCTTCTCCGCCCACAACGTCATAGCGCTTTTCGTCCGCGTAATAGATTTGCTGCCCGTCCATTACGAACACGATCTCCATACAGTGGGGGTGGGAATGAGGCGCCAGCGGCGCTATGGCCGAATGGTGCTTGGCGCGGCCGAAAAAGTCGATGCCGGGAATTGACAAATAGGGCTTTTTCATCTCGAGCCGTTCCGTTGTGACAATTTTTCCTTCCATGTTCCCTCTTCTCCCTTTGCGAGTGAGTAGATAACAGTATAATAGCACAAAACCTTAAAATTCTGCAAGACACAGAACCTAATGCAAAAAAGCAAATGCGCCGTTATCCTTTTATGTATACAATACCGGCCGGGAAGAGCGCGGCGGCATAAAGGGAGTGCCCCGCACGGGCTTCTCGGGCCCGGGCAAATTCAATTTTATTTTGGAGGTAAGAAAATGACGAAAAAGAGAGTATTGGCCCTGTTGCTCGCTGCGGCTTTGCTGATCGCCAGCTTTGCGGCCTGCGGCAACAACGCTCCCACTTCTTCCGCTCCGGAAAGCAGCCAGGCGGAAGCTCAGCCCTCCTCCGCCGCGGAAAGCTCCGAGGCGGGCGAGGCCGCCGGAAACGTCAACCTGGAAGGCTATCCCATCGTGAACGAGCCCCTCACGGTCTCTATGATGGGCGTGCGCGTCGGTATCCACGGCGACTGGGACAAGATGGAGTTCTTCCAGATCATGGAAGAAAAGACCGGCATCAACTTCACCTTTGACACTCCCGCGGGAGAGGTTTTTGAGGAGAAGAAGAACCTGGCCCTGAACGGCGGAACCTATCCCGAGGTGTTTTTCGCCGCCGGCCTCAGCAAGGAGCAGCAGGTCAAGTTCGGTTCCCAGGGCATCCTGCTTCCTTTGGAAGACCTGATCGACAAGTACTGCCCCAACATTCAGAAGATGTTTGAGGAAGTTCCCGGCACCGAGGGTTCCATCACCGCCCCCGACGGCCACATTTACGCTCTGCCTCAGCTGATGGTGCTGCCCATCGCTCTGGCGGGTTCCATGTGGGTGAACATCGACTGGCTGGACGCTCTCGAGATCGCTCCCGAGGATCTGCCCACCACCGTCGATGGCTTCTACGATCTGCTGGTCCGTTTCCGGGACGAGGATCCCAACGGCAACGGCGAGCAGGACGAAGTGCCCTTCACTCTGTTTGAAGACACCGACAAGGGCGATTCCCTCTACAAGAATTTCCTGCCCTATTTCGGCGTGCTGTCCCCCGAGTTTTACGTGGACGACAGCGGCGTGATCCATTACGGCATGCTGGACGAGAATACCAAAGTGGCCTTCCAGTGGTTCCAGCAGCTGTTCCAGGAAAAGCTGCTGGACAACAACTGCTACGTGCAGGGCTCTGCCGACGCCATGGCCCAGGGCTCCGAAGGTAAGAACGGCGCCGGCTTCCACGCCCTTCCCCGTTTTGTCTTCGGCAACATGGAGATTGAGAAGGAAGCGCAGTATCCCTGCATGCCCGCCCTTTCCAGCTCCGTCAATCCCCAGCAGACCACCACAAAGGGCAACGGCCTTACCCAGGGCTGCTTCGCTCTCACCGACAAGTGCTCTGAAGAAACCGCCATCGCTATGATGCGCTGGGTTGACTACCTCTATTCGGAAGAGGGCACCACCCTCTGCCACTTTGGCCCCGAAGGCCACATCTGGGAGGTCTCCGACAAGGACCCTGCCATGAAGAAGTGGATCCAGCCCGAGGACGGCCGCAATACCGAAGAAGTCCGCGGCGGAGAGATCACCCCTGCCTGCGGCGCCGGCTGCCCCTATTACTTTAAGAACGAGTACTACCTGATGGACGACCTGCAGGAAGAGGCCAGAAAGAACTGGGTTGAAACCAACATGTGGCCCTATGCCAAGACGATCCTGCCCGAGATGTACCTGACCGAGGAAGAGCAGGCCACCATTGACATGTACTACACCGACCTCAAGAAGTACCGTCAGGAAAACAGCGCTGCCTTTGTGGCCAACGGCCGCTCTCTCGACGAGTGGGATTCCTTTGTGGAAGGTTTGAAGAGCCTGAACATCGACGAGCTGATCGCCGTTTACCAGCAGGCTTACGACCGTTGGGCTGCCGCCAATTCCTAACTGAGATTCTAAAAATCTCTCCTAGTTTATCTTCATACTAGTTTACCTTCATAGAAAATCCTCTCCCGTGAGCTTTTTCCGGGAGAGGATTTTCTTTCTGTTATTTTTCCGGTTTCCCGTGTTTGTCGATCCACTGGGAAGGGCTCATGCGGTTAAATTTCCGGAACACGGTGGCAAAATAGTTGCTGGTGTTAAAGCCCAGCAGCATGGCGGTCTCCGTAACGGTTTTGCCCTCCAGCAGCATTTCCTTGGCCCGCTGGATCTTCCTGTAATTGATATACTCCGCCGGGGCCCGGCCGAAATAGTCCTTAAATTTGTGCTGCAGGGTGGAAACGGAAAGCTGGCAGGCGGCGCTGAGATCCTCTATGCGGATATTCTCGCCCAGGTGGGAATCAATATAACCCTCCAGCCCGGCAAAGCGCTCCTGGATCAGCCGGCCGCGACCCATGGTGCGCAGCAGCAGCTGCAGCAGATAGACCAGGGACGAAATGGCCAGCAGCGTGGTGCCGTGGTCGTTGAACTCGTCAAACACCTGCTTGAGCAGGTCCCGGATCCGGTGGTTGAACCAGAAGACGTGCTGGTCAATCTCCAGCAGGCGGTTGACCAGCTCGAAGGAAAGCTCCGGGTTCAGGCCCAAAAAGTTTTCCGGCTGGGTCAGATTCAGCTGCATCCAATAGATCTCCCCCACGTCCAAAAAGTCACTGCTGCTGCTGTGGGGCTGATCCAGAAAAGCCACAAACCCCTGGCCGCCGGAAATGGGATAGTCCCGGCCTTCCGCGCAGTAGGTCTGGCTGCCGTCCATCACAAAAGTGATCTCAATGCAGCCGGGGTGGACATGGTTTTCCAGAGGCTCGTGGGCCTGCTTCATACGGGCATGTCCCAGCCAGTCGATGCCCTGCACGCTGAGGTAGGGCTTCGTCAAATCGATTCTGTCTTCCGAACGGTTCATAGCTTTCCTTGGACTCCTTTTTATTGATAAGCTCGGACTTCCGGCGGAAATGCCAATTCAAATTGATACTTAGTATAGCACAAAACGGCCCCCCAGGGCAAGAGGCCCCAACGACAGCTGGGGCAACACGAACCGGAAAAGGGGAAACTGTGCAAAAGGCACAGAAAAACGGCAGGGCTAAAATAAAAAAACATCCTCCTTGTGAAAAGGCAAAAAATGAGGAAAAACGGGAGATCAAGGGATTTCTGAGGGCAAAAGAATGATGTGCAAAATTCAGCAATGCTGAAAATTGAATGTCAAGGCGGGTGCCGGGTTGTATAATTGCAATAAAAGTCGGCCCAGTTTGTTAGGAGAAAACGGCAATTATTTGCAAGGCACTTGGTAAAATCGCCAGCAAATAAAAGCAAAAAAGAGGAATTTTCGCCAGACAGTCGGGCACGGCTTTATTTGTTGGGACCTTGTTTTTCAGAAAGGCCCAATCAAAACTTTTAAGGAGGTAATCCAAAGAATGAAAGCCAAAAAGATCTTGGCCGCTCTTCTGGCCGCGCTGATGATCCTCAGCGTTTTCGCTGCCTGCGGAAA
>CAZBDS010000174.1:0-3961 GCA_964490735.1 uncultured Acutalibacter sp.
GCTATATCAAGGGCGAGAGCGAAGTTTGGATCAAACGCCTGCAGCCTGCGGCAGAGGGCCAGCCCGACAAAGACCCCAGCGCAAAGGCTGTCAAGATCGTGGTAACGCCCGAAATGCTGAACTATACGGAAAATGTTACCTATCCCAGGAACGGCCTGACTAACGCTGTTAAAGAGCAGCTGGAGGGCTATTCTGAGGATAACCCCATCGAGCTGCATGTGGGCGATTCCATTGAAAATGTGATCAAAAAGCTGGAGAACGCCGATGTGTTGGAAAACACTCCTGGTCCTATGCCGGCTTCTGTGGAAACTGTCGATCCCGACGGCAAAACGGTCGATACCACGCTGAAGTATGCGTGGGACAGCGCAAATCTGTATAACGGCGACACAGCAAATGGCGGCATGACCCAGGAAGGCACAAATACCCAGGGCGTGTACATTCGTCATGGCCATTTTGTGATCTGCAATCCCTTTGCGGATGCGATTGCGGGCCAACAAGAAGGAGGAACGACCGGCGACAGCACTGTGATTGCCACCCAGCCGGCCGCTACTTATGATGCAGTGAACTATCCTATTCCTCTCGGCCAGGTCATCTATGTAAACGTTGTGCCCAATCCCAGCGATTACTACCTGACGAACCTGGGGGATACCACCAAGACCCAGAGACTGACCGTCAAGGGTGAGACCTATCAGAAAGCAACCAATCAGGATGTGATCCGGCTCTATCAGAAGGATAATCCGGCTACGGAAATGGGCCGGGTTACGATTACAGACCCTGGCACTGGAACCCAGCAGACGAACACGTTTATCGGCTCCGGGACATGGGATCCCAGTCCGGAAAAGGTTTTGCTGGCCTACAATAACAAAGGAACCGGCAATAACGTGTATTATCCGGAAAGCGACAAGGTCGAGATCACGGTCATCGACGATGAAAAAAATAAAAATGCTGTTGTATCCGGTGACGTCGACGTCAACAGCGTCAAGTACGTGGGTGCCGAAATCGAGATTGCCAAGGACGATACGTTGAACGATATTCTCGATCAGGTGGGTGAGATCGAGTACGAGATCATTGGGCCCATGGGAGACGGTACTGGTGCAGTTCCCACCGAAAAGCTGAAGCTGACCGCTGCTCAGGCCCAGGCCATTACGGCAACGGATTGTAATGTTATTATGACGCCGGCTGACAACCCGGTGCCTAATACAACACCTGAAGGTCTAGCTGCCGCTAAAGCTGCTTTGGCAGAAGATCATCCGGACAACGTTCCTGGTACTGCGTTTACCATTTCCTATGAGATTCCCGAGTCCGCTGCTCTGGCAGGCTACACCGGAAAAGATTACACCAACCCCTCCGGATATAAAGTGCTTCTCCAGGCCAGGGTCAGCGACGTCATTACCCTCAGCAACGATGCGAAGATCGAAGTGATTGAAAACAAACCCTTCGCGCCCTCCGACGTCAATATGTTTGACACCATCAGGATCACTAACGACTCCAGAGGCCGTCTCTACAATGCTCTTGTCCCCAATCATAAAGTAGAGATTCAGATCCTGGATACCGCAGAAACCACGGTCGGTAGCACGAATCCCGACACCGGCGTTGTTGGCACCATCACTGCGGATTCGCCCGTAAACGTTGACGGCGTTCTCCGTTACAGCTATACGGCAAAGGTTTCTCAGACTGCCCGCAATATCGGCACAGACCTTTACCTCAGGATCCTGAATAACGGTGAGTCGATCGAAGACAGCGGCTCCATTTCCGGCGGCAGAAAATTCACCGTGGGTGTGCAGGAAGAGTATGCGGCGTTCTCCGGCGTTGCTCCCTCTCCCGCCCAGGTGCAGATTTCCGCAAGCGATCTGCCCGCAGGTTATGGACTGCCCGAGGTGCTGAAGCAGCTGGATGAAATGGGCACCGTGTCCGGTCCCATGCTGAAGTACGGCTACTACGACAAGAACGGAAATCAGGATCCTCTGGGCAGCGGCTCTATCGCCGTGTTCCCCACCGATCCCTTCTCCGGCGAAACCGGCCGGTGGATCGCTTCCGGCGATGCCCCCACCCCCGATTTCTCCGATTACGTCACTCTTACTCTGGCTGACGGCAAGGTCGATTGGAATAATGATGCGAATCTGCAGACAGCTCCCGATGGCCTGAAGATCAAGCGTGCGACCACCCGCGGCTGGACTGCTCCCGCCAACACCGACATGAAGATCGAGGTCAAGGTGGTCGATGACAAGTACGACGACAGCAAAGATCCCAAGGCTTCCGAAGTTCTGAAGCTGGAGAACCTGCATGTTGTCAACGGCACCTATCCCACCGCGGATACCATCGCGGTTGACGATAAGGCTGCTTATAGTACCGCTCTTAACGGAAAGACCCTGACGGTCGACATTTACAACAAGGTCGGCAGCGTACCCACCCATATCGGTACGGTCACTCTGGACGGTTCGGCGGATGTTGCCAGATCCATCGAGCTCGATGAGGGCTTCAGCATGAACACCCTGCTCGACGCCATGGGCGGCAATGTGCTGTTCACCGTGCGCACCACCGGCGAGGAGGCCACCCAGGCCGCTTCCGATGCTGTCAGCGTAAGCTACGACGTGGAAGACTACACCCTGTGGACCACCTCCAGCATTCTGCCGGAAAGCATTTCCCTGCGCCGCAGCGAAGTTGAAACCGGCGGCAATGTGGACAAGGCCCTGCTGACCGCTCGTCTGGCCCAGACCATGACCGCCACCGCGGTGCACTTCCGGCCCACCGGCGTCGTCGATGCCGAGCCGCTCTCCGTGGCTGTGGAGGATTGGTTGGCGGCTGACGGCACTGCCATTGCCGATTACGCTGCTTACTTTGCGGGCACTGCCCCCAGCAGCTACCAGATCAAGGCCCAGTATGATCCCACGGCGGCCGGTACAGACAAGGACGGCGTTAAAGTGATCCGCGTCACCGGCAACAACGGCGTGGTCGATGTGCCCCTGGGTACTTCCACTACTGCGCCCGACGGCTACAACGTGTCCAATGCGGTCACCGTAACGCTGGATCAGGACATTGATCCTACCGACCCCAAAGGCAACCCCAAAACTCCCACGCCCAACAAAGTCAGCTTCATTGCCAACGAGGGCAAGGAGAACAACGACGATCCTACCGATGACGAGATCGTGATCAGCGTTGCCGGTGCGGACAATACCCTTGACGATGGCACTACATTGGTTAAAGATGCCTTGAAGGGCGCCCATGTGGTCATTTCTTACATCGATTCCAAGGGCAAGTCCCATTACGAGACTACTGCCGGTACCATCGGCGATGATTACACCATCACGATCGATAAGAACGAGTCCTGGTTTGTGGACGGCCTGGCCCTTTCCGGCGGTACAGCTACCTATTGGTTCCAGATCCAGACGTCGGAGCCGGCCCCAGGCCAATACTACGAGAAGTCCGATTCCTTCACAGGGACTTTTGCAGGCCAGATGACTTCCTTGAAGATCACCGATAATACCACCATTACCACCCTGAACATGAGTATCGGCACCATTACCACCAACGACGAGCTGCTGGAGTATGTGCTCGGCCGCAAAGCGGATAAGTCCGATGCCATCACCACGGCAAAGGCCACCGTTACCGGCGGTATCGTGGTGGGTCTCGATCCCAACTTCCCCGACGAGGTCGATCTGGTGAAGGGGACTGACAATGTGGTCATTTGGACCCTGGAAAAGAAGGTCAGCGGCAATTGGCAGGAAGTTACCGAAACCAATGTTATCGGAAAGACGGAGGATGATCCTCCCGAGGATATTGTTGACAACAACAACTGGGCTACCGAGCTGGCGAAGACCGATGCCGCCACTACCGAGTATCGCCTCCGTGCCAACTTCGACATCGACACCTATAATGCCAACCATGCTGGCAAAACTATCCAGAACGATGAAGAAAAGGTTGCATTTGTTGCCCTCTCGTTGTATAATAACCTTGACCCGGA
>CAZBDS010000175.1:0-3919 GCA_964490735.1 uncultured Acutalibacter sp.
AGAGGCTTTCGGCCATGGCGGCTGTCATGGCGCCGTCCACCGCGGCCCGGCCTCCGGTGCCCATGCCGTCGCTCAAAATGGCGATAAGCCTGCCGCAGCCGTCGTAAAACACATTGGTGCTGTCCCCGCAGAAGGAGCCGCTTCCGGCGCAGTACTGGGAGAAGCCCCGGCCGATCTCAAAGACAGGCCGCTGGCACATTTGGATCCGGCAGCGACCTTCTGCGGTGCTGACGCAGGGGGGAGAGAAGGTCCTGCCGCAGGCCGTGGAGATCTCCCGGGTAAAGACAGCCCGGTTCAGGCGCTTCTGGCGTTCCCGCTGGATCTCCGCCTCCACGGTCATTCGGCCGAAGCGGTCCAGGCGGCAGCAGACCTCAATGGGCACCACGCCGTTGTCCCGCAGGATATCTTCCACCCGCTGGGCGGCTTCTTCGTCAAAATGCTGGTAGAGGGAGAATTCTCCGGCCATTTCGTCCAGAATGCCCGCGGTGGTTTTAAAGTGCCCCTCCACCGTTTCCCGGACCTGGGCCGCCCGAATTTCCGCGGCTTCCTTCGTAAGGTACCGGGCATATTGCTTGTTGATCTGGTCCCGCATTTCTCCGGAGCGGGTGCAGCGCTTCTGAAAATCCTGGGTAAAATCGGAGCTTTCAATTTTTCCCCGTTCCTTCAGGGTCCGGGTGAGCTGAGAGAAATTTTCCAGGGTCTGTTCCTTGCATTTGCGCCAGCAGACGGCGCTCATGCCGCAGCCCGCGCAGATGGTTTCCGTAGAGCGGTTATAGACCCCCTGGAGGCTCTGGGCGCACAGCCCGGATAGCTTTTGGGAAATCTCCTCCACCGAGGAGCACACGCTGTTCAGGGCCTGGGAGGCGTAGCGGAGCCGCATGACGATGTTGTTCCGCAGCGCCCCGCCGCTCAGGGAATCCCGGCGCACGCTGAAAAGCTCGTTGAGCCGTTGGCTTCGGGGCAGGGCCATATAGCCCACGGTGGCAATGGCCACCTCCACCGCTCCGGTGAGGATCCGGGAATCGCCCGCGCCCGCCTGGAGGGAAGCCACCCCGTGGGAGATGATAAAGGCCACCGCCGTGGCCACCTTGCCCATGGGGGAGAAGACCCCGGCCATTAGGCCGCCCAGGCCGTAGGCTCCCGAAAGATAGGAGAGCCCCGCTGTGGAAAGCCCCTGTACCGCTCCGGCAGTAACGCCCGCCACTGCCCCGCCGCCGATGCCGCCCATTCTGGCGCAGTAGATCACCATCAGCACCGTCAGGATCCGGCCGATGGAGACCCCGGCCACGGTGACGCCGGAAAAGGAAAGGATCAGCACGCCCACGGTCACGGCCAGGGCGGCCACGTCGCCGCTGTCATACAGGCCGCCGGACCGGGCTTTGCCGTCGCCGGAAAGGCCCAGCAGCAGGTTGGAAGTCCTGCGGAGGAAATAGGCCACCCCTGCCCCTAGGAAGGATTCGGCCAGGTACAGAGCCGCCGAGTAGTTGATGGAGCCGTGGAGGAACACCATGGTAAGCCCGGTGAGCAGCAGGGGCAGAAAAGTGACGGTCGGGGCGTACAAGGGGTGGGTATTCACGCCCTTCAGCTCGGAAAGGGACCAGCGAATCGCCGCCACAGCCAGGATCGCCGCCGTATACCGTATGGATATGTACACGGGGGAGGGGAGCAGATAACCGAAAAAAGCTCCTGCTGCCGCAGCCCAAAGGCCCTCCCGAGGTGCGCCGGCTACCGCCGCCACCCCAAAAGGCGCGTATTTCCCGAATACCAATCCTCGGGAACACAGCAGGCCCGAAACAAAGCTTCCGATCAGGATTGCCGCTTTCCGGGCATAGACGCTGTGCAGGTATTCCCCCGCCCGGTCCAGGGCCTGTCTCAATTTTGATTCTTCCACCAAAAACACCGCCTCAAATAAATTATGGAAACTTGCTTATGCAGGTTGTGAAAGAATTATACCTGAGAGAAAGAAAAATTCCTGTCGCGGAAGGGCTGTATTATATTGTCAATTTGCCGGATAAAATATGGATTTTAACCGGTTTTACCGCTTTTGGAAGAAGCCTGCGCGGAAATGGGCGCGAAAATTTTGCTAATAAAATTATGTAAATGGAATTATGAAAAGTAAACGGAGAGGAGAACCTTTCTGGAAAAAGGTTTGACTTTTGAAGCCATGGGGCATATAATGAATGAAACAGATTGGATATAGGAAACACACGACCGGGCGGTTTGCCGCTTTCTTCAAAAGAAGGAGTATTGTTTTGAAGTGTGTTAACTATACGGCCGAAGAACGGGAAGAGTAGAGCGCGGAAAGATCCTTGTGAAGAGAGCCGCCGGCGGTGGGAAAGCGGCAGGATCGGCGTTTGAATGGGCCCGGGAGGCTTTTTGTGAAAGAGTGGGCGGTAACCGCAGCCGTAGTAACGGTTGCAGTTTTGCCGTCAAAAAGGGTGGCACCGCAGGCAAGTTCCTGTCCCTTACGCGCTTGAGCGTAGGGGCATTTTTATTTTTGAAGGAGTGGTCAGTCAGATGGAATACAAATTTTCCGACCGGGTCCGGGGGTTAAAGCCCTCGGCGATCCGGGAGATCCTGAAAAATTCGTCGGCCCCGGGGGTGATCCCCCTGTCGGCGGGCAATCCGGCGCCGGACGCCTTCCCCTATGAGGACATTCAAAAGATTTCCGCGGAGCTTTTGCGGGATGCGCCGGTGGAGGCCCTGCAGTACGGTGTCACCGAGGGCTACGGTCCCCTGCGGGACCATCTGCTTTCTTACATGAAAGAAAAGCACGGTGTGGGCGGCGACGGGGACGAGATCCTCATCACCAGCGGCGCCCAGCAGGTGATGGACCTGCTGACCAAGACCCTGTTAAACGAGGGGGACATGGTGCTGTGTGAGGCCCCCAGCTTTATCGGGTCCCTAAACACTTTCCGCTCCTACCGGGCAAAGCTCTGCGGCATTCCCATGGAGGCGGACGGCATCGATGTGGAAAAGCTGGAACAGGCCCTGAAAACCGAGAAAAACGTGAAGTACCTCTACACGATCCCCAATTTCCAGAACCCCTCTGGCACCACCATGAGCCTGGAAAAGCGAAAGCGGGTCTATGAGCTCTGCCGGGACCACGGGGTGTTGGTGCTGGAAGATAACCCCTACGGCGACCTGCGGGCCGAGGGGGAGGACTTGCCCAGCATCAAGTCCTTTGACCGGGAGGGCGCAGTGGTCTACGCCGGGTCCTTCTCCAAGGTGGTGTCCCCCGGTATGCGAGTGGGCTATGCCATCGGGCCCAAGGAGGTCCTGTCCAAAATGGTGGTGTGCAAGCAGGGGGAGGACGTCCACTCCAACATGTGGGCCCAGATCGTCTGCCACCGCTTTATGACCGAGTGCGACTTTGAGGCCCATCTCCAAAGGCTCCGGGACATCTACCGCCGGAAGCGCCGGGTGCTGCTAGACGCCATGGAGAAGCATTTTGTGAGCTCCCAGGAGGGAAAGCCCCTCATTTCCTGGAACGAGTTTCAGGGCGGGCTCTTTGCCTGGTGCACCTTGCCGGAAGAGATCGACATGCTGGACTTTGTAAAGCGGGCGGCGGAAAGAAAGGCCTGCGTGGTGCCGGGATCCGCCTTTCTCACCGACGAGACGCAGCCTTGCCGGTCTTTCCGGATTAACTTTTCTACCCCCACCGACGAGCAGCTTAAAGAGGGCGTCCGGATTTTGGGCGAGCTTGCCCGGGAAATGGCGGACAAGTAAATTTTCGTAAAGCTTTGATAAAGGAGAACGGAACATGGAAACAGAACAGAAAAAACGGGTTTTAAGCATGTACCAGTGCACGGGCACCTTCCACCTGGGGAACTACCTGGGGGCCATTCGCAACGGCGTGCGCCTGCAGGACCAGTACGAATGCGTGTACGCTTTGGCGGACCTGCACGCCATCACCGTC
>CAZBDS010000176.1:0-3906 GCA_964490735.1 uncultured Acutalibacter sp.
TGGGCATTATGGTGTGCCTGATGAACAAGGCGGGCGGATCCGCCGCCTTCGGCCGCTGGGCCCAGAAGAACATCAAGTCCCGGGCGGGGGCCCAGCTGGCCACCATTCTGCTGGGCGTGCTGATCTTCATCGACGACTATTTCAACTGCCTGACGGTGGGCTCCGTTATGCGGCCCGTTACGGATAAGCAGAAAGTTTCCCGGGCAAAGCTTTCCTATTTGATCGACGCCACCGCCGCCCCGGTGTGCATTATTGCCCCGGTGTCCTCCTGGGCAGCCGCCGTGGCCAGCTATGTGGAGGAGGGCAACGGTTTCGCAGTGTTCCTCCAGGCGATCCCCTTTAACTTTTACGCAATCCTGACCATTGTAATGATGGTGGGTATGGCCGTGATGAAGGTGGAGTTCGGTCCTATGGCCCGCTTTGAAGGCAACGCCCAGGCCACCGGCGACCTCTTTTCCGGCAAAAACCCCTATGCGGGCGAAAAGGGGGAAAGCGCCGAAGAGGGCAGGGGCCGGGTGCTGGATCTGCTTCTGCCCGTGGTGGTGCTGATCGCTTCCTGTATTGTCGCCATGCTCTATACCGGCGAGTTTTTCGCGGGCGCTTCCCTGATCGACGCTTTCTCCAACTGCGACGTTTCCCTCAGTCTGATGCTGGGCTCTATATTTGCTCTGGCGTTTGCAGTTTTGTACTACTGCCTGCGGGGATCCATGACCTTTACCCAGGCCATGGGCAGTATCCCCGAGGGCTTTAAAGCCATGGTGCCCGCCATTTTGATCCTGACCTTCGCGTGGACGTTGAACACCATGACTAGCTCCCTGGGAGCCGGGGACTTTGTGAACGCGCTGATGCAGCAGAACGCAGGGAGCTTCCAGGCCTTCCTGCCCGCCGTGGTGTTCCTGATCGGCTGCTTCCTGGCCTTCTCCACCGGTACCAGCTGGGGCACCTTCGGCATCCTGATCCCCATCACCCTCAGCGTGTTCCCGCTGACCAATCCCCTGGGCGTGGTGTGTGTGTCCGCCTGCATGGCCGGCGCTGTCTGCGGCGACCACTGCTCGCCGATTTCCGACACCACCATTATGGCCTCGGCCGGAGCCCAGTGCGATCATGTGGACCACGTTTCCACCCAGCTGCCCTATGCGGTCACGGTAGCGGCGGTAAGCTTTGTGGCTTATCTCTTTGCGGGCTTTGTGCCCAACGCCTACATCGCGCTGCCTGTGGCGATTGTTCTGATGCTGCTGACGCTTGCGGCAATCAAGGCGGTCAACCGGCGCAGAAAGGCGTAATTCTTTCCGTTTTGCCAAAAAGAAGGGCGGCGATTTGCCGCTCTTCTTTTTATGGTTGAAAAAGCCCGCGGCCTGTAGTATAATAATAAAGCATAGCATGGAAAAGTATTGCCTGAAGCCCGGGCTTCAGATAAGGAAGGTTAGAGGATGATAGGAACCGATATCGCCATCGATCTGGGCACGTCAAGATTTAAGGTCTACCTGGACGGGAAGGGCATTGTTTTAAGCGAGCCCTCCATCATTGCCGTGGACAATTATACCGACGAGGTCATTGCCATCGGCACGGAGGCTTACGACATGCTGGGCCGCACCTCTGACAGGATCACGGTGGCCAGGCCCCTTGCCAACGGCGTGATCTCCGACCTGTCCATGGCGGAGCACCTGATCAGCTATTATTTGAAGAAGATCAGCTCCAGCCGGGTCTTTATGCCCCGGGTGGTGGTAAGCGTTCCCTGCGGCCTGACAGAGGTGGAGAAGCGGGCGGTGGTAGACGCCATCGGCGCCGCGGGCGTCCGGAAGGTCTGCCTCATCGAAGAACCTGTGGCGGCGGCTATCGGCGCGGGCGTGGACATCGCCGTACCCCACGGCACCATGATCGTGGATATCGGCCAGGGTACCACCGATATGGCTGTCATCTCTTTAAACGGCATTGCCATCGCCAATTCGATCCACACCGCCGGGGACGATTTCAACGACGCCATCATCAAATATGTGCGCAAAAAGTTCAATCTGGTCATCGGCGACCGCATGGCCGAAGAGGCAAAGATCGCCATCGGCTGCGCCTATCCCAGAAAGAAGCTGCTCACCTTTACGCTGAAGGGCCGCAACGCCATGAACGGCCTGCCGGAAAGCACAGTGATGAATTCCGACGAAATGATCGAGGCGCTGATCGAGCCGGCCATCGGCATCATCAAAACGGTGCAGGCCACCCTGGAGGAAACGCCTCCCGAGCTGCTGGCCGATATTTTCACCGATGGCATTTACCTTACCGGTGGTTCCGCCAACCTGTACGGATTTTCCACGCTGCTTTCCAAGAAGACGAAGATCCCGGTGGTCACGGTGGAAAACCCCGAAGACTGCGTGGTACTGGGGGCGGGCAAGGCCATTAAGTACATAGACAAGATCGACGGCCGCACCCACGGCAGAATGAATCCGCTGGTGGCCTATACCTGACATGCCGCAAATTGAATCAAGCTGGTAATGCGCCGGGGCACACGGGCTTTTTGCGTACCCCGGCTATATTATAATTATTTTTTGTGGAAAGGGTGTTTTTAATGAAACATACAGCTGCATTTTTGAGAATCGAAACAGGGAGGGCGGCAAAACTCTGACCCTCCGAAAAACAGGAGGATTTTATGTCTTTACATCTAAATTGGATCGACCCGGAAGACTATTCGTTCAATAGCTTCCTTCTTTTGGAACGCTTTCAGATCGAGCTGATGCTGCGCAGCGGCGGCTGGCACGGTGACAAGGAAACCTGGGAAAAGGCCATGGGCGTTGCCCTGCGGGCCAATCCCGCCGTAAGGTGGTATCTAACCCGCCGCTGTCCGGAATGCGCCTCCATCGTGGAGGAGCTAACGGAAAACGCGCCGCCTGCCGCGGGAGAACAGATCCGCGAGGCCGAGAAGTACGTGCTGCTCAGCGTGGAGGATTTTACCATTTACACCACGCCGGAGGCCATGGCTTCCCACTGTGATTTTATCCGGGGCTGGAGCAAGGAGCGCTTGTTCTCCCTCTGTGACCTCTCCGGGAAAACGGTGCTGGACGTGGGGGCGGGCTCCGGCCGGCTGGCCTTTGCCGCCGCGGAGAAAGCGGCGTGGGTGTACGCCAGCGAGCCGGTGGGCACCCTGCGGGAGTTCATGCGGGACAGGATCCGGCGGGACGGGATCAAAAATGTCCGTGTGCTGGACGGTTTTGCCGAGGCGCTTCCTTTTCCCGACAGCACCTTCGACGTGGTCATGTCCGGCCATGTGCTTGGCGACGACTACGACGCCGAGTTGGCGGAGCTGAGCCGGGTGTGCAGGCCCGGTGGCTTTTTGCTGGACTGCCCGGGAGATTCGGAGCGGGACATTCTGCCCAAACCAGAGCTGCAAAAGCGCGGCTGGGAGGAATTCTGCTATACCGGCAGCTTTGGAAAATCCGTTTACCAGTACCGCAAGCAAGTGGAGAAATAATGCGTTGATCGCGCAAAAGAACGCCTGGCAGAGGAAGCTCTGCCGGGCGTTCTTTTGTCTGATGGGTCGCAATTTGCAGTGGGAAATGAGAAAAGCAAGAAAATGACATGGATTTGCCACAAAAAGTGCTTAAACTAAAATGACAGCACGACACACTTTTAAATTTCCTGATGAAAGGCGGATCATAATGCTCTTCAGTTTGATACTGGCATGGGTTTCTGTTCTTTTGTGCCTGCTGGAAGCGTTTCGCTTTATCGCCCGCGTCAGCAAGGCGCCGAAGCTCAATCGGATTTTTCACAAATGCCATATTCCCTGTGGAGTGCTTCTCCTGGTGACCGGTGGGCTCCACGGGATCTTGGCGGGAAATCTTCCGGGCGCGTCTTTTTCCGAGATAGAAATAGCCCCTGTTTTTTTCACTCTGAATTGGGGAACTGCTTGCTTCCTCTGCG
>CAZBDS010000177.1:0-3876 GCA_964490735.1 uncultured Acutalibacter sp.
TGCTGGAAAACAAAGAGTACACCGATTTTCTCATGACCAACAAAGGCTATTACGAGTCCATTTTCGGCGACCTCGACAAGGTACGGGGCGGCGTCAACGACTACGACGCCCTGGCCGAGCAGGTGGCCAAAGCCGGCCCCAAGCCCAAATTTTACCTGGCCTGCGGCACCGAGGACGGATTGATCGCCCCCAACCGGGTCTTCCGGGACCATTTACAGTCCCTGGGCTATGACCTCACCTGGGAAGAAGGCCCCGGCGTCCACGACTGGTACTTCTGGGACACCTACATTCTGAAAGCTCTGGATTGGCTGCCCTTAAACGGCGAAAACAAGGGCGTCAGCTCCGGAAACGTGGGTGTGTAAGCTAAGTTTACATAATTTTTATCTCATCCGCAAAAACGCAACCGCAGGCTTTCCCCCCGGCTGCGTTTTTTATGTGCGGATTTCATTTCTTTGTAATGCTGATCGGACCCCGATCTCAGAACACGCAAAGCTGCCGCAATGAAGAAATCCGCCAGGATTTCTTGGTAGTCACAATTGGACCCCAATTTGAATTCCACGAAGCTCCCGCAATGAAGAAGCCCGCCAGGGCTTCTTCGTAGTGCTGATCGGACCCCGATCAGCACTAAACGCCTGAATAGGCCGAAAAACCGCCGTCGATGGGAATGCACACGCCAGTGACAAAGCTTGCCGCTTCGGAGTTCACCAGATAGAGCAGGGCCCCGTCCAGCTCTTCGGGCAGCCCGAACCTGCCCATGGGCGTGGCCGCCAAAATCTTCCCCGTCCGGGCAGTAGGCGTGCCGTCTGGATTCCACAGCAGGGCGGCGTTTTGCTTGGTGGAGAAAAAGCCGGGAGCAATGGCGTTCACCCGAATGCCAACGCCGGAAAAGTGCACTGCCAGCCACTGGGTAAAATTGGACACCGCCGCCTTGGCTCCGGAATAGGCGGGGATCTTGGTCAGGGGCGTGTAAGCGTTCATGGAGCTCACATTGACAATACAGCAGCCCTCCCGGTCCACCATCTGCCGGGCAAAGGCCTGGGTGGGGATCAGCGTGCCGAGAAAATTCAGATTGAACACAAAAGACACGCCCTCCGCGTCCAAATCGAAAAAGCTCTTGGTCTCGGCGTCGATGTCCCCCGGCTCGAAATATTCCTTATCCGTAGTGGCCTTGGGATTGTTGCCTCCCGCCCCGTTCACAAGAATATCGCAGGGGCCCAGCTCGCTTTGGACCTGCTCCGCCACCCGGCGGCAGATTTCCGGATCCAGCACATTGCAGCCATAGGCTTTGGCGGTCCCGCCCTCTTGGACGATTTCCCCGGCCACCGCCCGGGCGGCCTCCTCGTTCAGGTCCAGCAGGGCCACCTTGGCCCCGGCCCTCGCCAGGGTTTTGGAAAAGCCGCTGCAAAGCACGCCTCCGGCTCCGGTAACCACCGCCACTTTTCCGGTCAGATCCGTATTCAGCACATTTCTTTTCACTTTTATTTCTCTCCTTTCGCCGGTTCAATCTTCCAGCTTAAAGCTGGGACCGGCGGGATTGCACAGCAGAAGGGACAGCTTCTCCCCAGGCTGGGCCGAAACGCTCAGTGCCCCGCAGGCATAGGGGAAAAACCACTCGTCGCCCTGCGTGACCGGCTCTTCCCTGTCCCCGCAGATCATAGTTCCCTTGCCGGAAAGCACAATGGCCACCTGGGGATAGCCGGTCTTCAAAAGCTCTGTGCTCCCGGTCACGTCCAGGCGCGTAAAGGAAAAGTACTCCGTCTGCTCCTGGCCGATGATGAGGTTTTCCTCTCCCCAGTCCCCGGAACGGATCTTCCGCGGCGGGATCCTGTTCCGGTGCAGATTTTCCTCATAGTCCGCGCCGTCGTAATGGTAGCAGCCCAGCAGCCGCTCCCGGTGCCGGCGTTTTTCCTCCTCGGCGCCCTCTTTCAGCTTGTGAGCGCCCACGGTGATGTCGGAAGGCTCCTGGACCTCCGCCACAAAGCAGCCTCCGCCGATGGCGTGGGGCAGTCCCGCCCCGATGAAAAAGGCGTCTCCCACCTGCGCCGGGACCTTGTGGCAGCAGCGCTCCATGGCCCCAATATCCCCGGCGTCGAAAGCTTCCGCAAATTGTTCACGGGTCACGCCCTCCTTAAAGCCCATCAACACATAAGGGGGCTCCGCCGCGTCCTCCCGCAGGCCCAGCACATACCAGCTTTCCTCTTTGCCGTAGTCGCTGCCGAAATGCTCTTTGGCGTAGGGACGGGTGGGGTGAGTCTGCAGCCCCAGCTGCCTTTGAGCGTCCAGCAGCTTTACCAGCACGCCCAGCCGGTTCCCATTGCGCTTGCGGTGCTCCGCGCCCAGGGCCAGCTCCGGCCGGGCCTGGATCGCTTCAAAAAGGTAGAGGCGGGTCCCATCGGGCAGCAGGCATTCCGCGCAGCCGTCGTTGGGGTCCCCTTTTTCCAGGGCGTTGACGGTACGGGTATCGGAACCCACCCAAGCCTCGGGCCGGCCGTCGTCCTCTCCGGGCCAGATCCCCCGGAAGCGGTCGATCTCCCTGCCGCCGGGATAGCGCACGATCTTGTTCTGGACCAATCTCCAGGGATAGAAATACAACTCCTCGTTCACTGTGACGCTTCCTTTCTGTAAAGACAATGTTTCGGAGACATTATAGCAGATTGCTTGCCACTTTGCCACCAGAAATTTACCCCACCGCCGCCGCGAAGAATTCCCGTGCCTCCCGAAGGCCGGCAAAGGGCGGCAGCCCCGCCCGCTTCGCCGCCTCCCGCAGCAGGTCCGGGCCGAAATCGTGAATGCTCAAGCAGTCCAGCAGCCGTTCCAAAAAGTCCTGCCGCTCCCGGGCAAAGGCCCCGGTCAGCGCCGGGTCGCAGCGGAACAGCTCTACCACGATGGGACCGTACTCGTACCAGGCCGGAGCCAAACAGGCGTCGGCGCAGTCGATAACGATCGGTTCCCCGCCGTCCTCGACCAGGAGATTTTCCCCCGTCAGGTCGCCGTGGACCAGCACCCGCTCTGACAGGTCCAGCCCCCGGGCCCGATCCCGCAGTTCCTCCTGCAGGGCTTCGGGCAGCTGGGCAAGCCTGGGATTGCAGAGGGCCCGTTCCCGCAGGTCAACAGGGCGGATCAGCCCTTCCGCCGGGACATTCAGCGTTTCCAGAATTTTGCTCAGCTTTTGGACAAAAGCCGCTTTTTCTTGCTGTCCTGCCGCGGGGAGCCAGTCCCCCGCCTCTTTGCCCTGCGCATATTCGGTGACGATATAGTAAAACCTATACTTGTCCGCAAGGTATCCCTTTGCCAGCAGCCGCGGGGTGGAAACGCCCCGCTCCGTCAGCCAGCCGCAGACCGCCGCTTCATTTTCAAAATCCGGGACAGGGTCCAGTCCGCTTTCCTTTGGAAAAAACACCTTGATCACCAGGTCTCCCACCCGGAACACGGCGTTGGTGCCGGGAGTCAGGTTTTGCGGCAGGACGAAAGTCAGCCCTTCACGGCGGCAGATCTCTTCTATCAGCGGGGCAAAGGCCTCTTTCGATTGGAAAACCCGGGCCCAGTCCTGCCAGTTTGCGATGGTCTCGTGAAAAAAGCGCTCCATATCGGTCTCCTTTCGGGGGTTGACGCTTCCGTTCAAGGCAGCTCCGTCAGCCGGTAATCAAAGCTGTCCGTTAGAATTTCAAAGCCGATCTTCCGGTAGGCCCGGTTGGAAACTGGATTGACCTTGTCCACAAACAGGGTGCAGTAGCCGCAGCCCCCGTTCAACTGCTCCCGGCAGAGGGCCGCCACCGTGTTCTGGCAATAGCCCCGGCCCCTTTGCTCCGGGGGCGTATACACGCCGCTGACGGACACGCCCCTGCCCTGCTTCCGGGAAGTGTGGGCAACGGAAAC
>CAZBDS010000178.1:0-3837 GCA_964490735.1 uncultured Acutalibacter sp.
GCGGCTTTGCCGGGCCAGCTGCGGGGCGGCCAGCACCGGGGCGGGAACCGTGTTAAAGATCACGTCATAAGGCCCCCGGAGCTCCCGGTACGGCAGGGCCGTGCAGCCCAGCGCCCGGATGGCCGTAAGGTCGGCGGCCTTCCTGGCGCAGCAGTCCACCCGGGCACCCAGGCCCCGCAGCGCCAGGCACAGGGCCTTGCCGATCCGCCCGAAGCCCGTTACCAGGCAGTGGGAACCGTTCAAAGCCCCCTCATATTCCCGAATGGCCGCGCCGACGGCACCCTCCGCTGTCAAAAAGGCGTTGCCCAGCATCAGTTCTTCCCGGGCGTAATAGTCGTAGGCACGAACGCTTCCCCACAGCTCGGAGGAGCGGTAGAGGGGCTCCATCATGCCGCCGTACACGTTCAGCTGAAGAAACAACGCGGCAAAGCTGTCGTCCAGGGCTACCTGCCCGGCGGAAAAGGGGGTATTCAGCGTTTTCCCGTCCCGGGTGGCCGGCAGGGGCAAAATCACCGTGCCGCACCGCTCCGGCAGCCGGGAAAGCTCCAAAGAAGGAAACTCCTCCGCGCCGGGAGCACCCTCCAGGCAGGAGAGGTACACCGGATAGCCGTCCCCGGCGATGGAACGGGCCAGCCACAGCTGCCGCAGGTCGCCGCCCACGACGCCAAACGCGCTGTTTTTCAGCATGGTATCATCAAACCTTTCAAAGGGAAACTCGATGGAAAATGCCTGTTGCCGTTAAACGCTTCCGAAAACCGCCGGCCGGCGGTCTTCAAGGGCGTTTACTACAGTTCATAGTATGGCGGAAGGGGCTGTTTGGTGCGAAGGAGCCGGGCAGATTCCCGAAACTTACATTTTTTTGATTTTTTTCAAAAGAAAGTATTTATTTTATTCGTGTTTCGCAATATAATAGGAATGATCTATGCCCTGAAATGAGTTTCTTATTGAGGTGAATCGATCCCTATGAGTGTCAGAGAAAATATACTGGACCAGGTAAAGAAGCTCCACTTTGTTGGAATCGGCGGGTCGGGCATGTGCCCCATGGCGGAGATCCTCCACCACAAGGGCTACCTTCTCACCGGCTCGGACATGAACGAGTCGGACACCCTGGAGCGCATAAAAGGCTACGGCATTCCCGTTTCCATGGGACACCGGGCCGAAAACATCGGCGACGCGGAAGCGGTGGTGTACACCGCCGCCTGCCGGAAGGACAATCCCGAGCTTGTAGCTGCCAGAGAGCGGGGCATTCCCTGCCTGGAACGCTCTGTCGTGCTGGGCATGTTGACGGAGAAGTTCCCCTTCCCCATGGCGGTTTCGGGCACTCACGGCAAAACCACCACCACCGGCATGCTCACCCAGATCATGATGGAGGCGGGCCGGGATCCCAGCGCTATCATTGGCGGCAAGCTGCCCCTGATCGGCGGCAACGGCCGGGTGGGCAAAAGCGACACCCTGGTGGTGGAAGCCTGCGAGTATGTGGACACCTTTTTACAGCTTTACCCGGCGGTCTCCGTCATTCTGAACATCGACGCGGACCATCTGGACTATTTTAAAACCGTGGAAAACATCATCAAGTCCTTCCACCAGTTCGGCGAGCAGACCTCCCGGCTGATCGTGGTAAACGGCGACAACGAAAACGCCATGGCCGCGGTAAAGGGTCTGGAAGGCCGGGAGATCGTCACCTTCGGCCTGCGGGACTCCAACGACTACTACCCCGCCGAGCTCAACGAGGAGGACACCGCCTGCGAGGACTTCACCCTGATGTTCCGGGGAAAGCCTCTGGGCCGGGTGAACATGAGCGTTCCCGGCGAGCACAACATGATGAACGCCGTGGCTGCCGCGGCGGCCGCCCACTCTGTGGGAGTGGAGCCCGCTGCCATCTGCGCCGCGCTGGGTAAGTTTACCGGCGTGCACCGGCGCTTTGAGGTGCTGGGCAAGTTCGGCGGCGTCACCGTGGCGGATGATTTCGCCCACCACCCCACGGAGCTTCAGGCCGTGCTCACCTCCGCCATGCGCATGGGCTACCGGCAGGTGTGGGCCGTGTTCCAGCCCCACACCTATTCGCGCACCTACAATCTTTTGGACGACTTTGCCCGGGTTCTGGCCATTCCCGACCACCTGGTGATGACGGAGATCCTGGCCGTGCGGGAAGTGAACACCTACGATATCCACACCGCCGACCTGGCCGCCAAGATCCCCGGCAGCAAGTGGTTCGGCAGCTTTGAAGAGATCGCGGACTATGTGATGGCGCAGGCTCAAAGCGGGGATCTGATCCTCACCCTGGGCGGCGGGGACATTTACAAGTGCGCCAACCTGATCGTGAAAAAATATGAGGAGCGGTTATGATCCAGGCAGTTTTCTTCGACATTGACGGCACATTGATCGACCACGGGCACGGCAGCGTGGTGCCCGCCTCCACCACGGCTACCCTCTGCGCCCTGCGGCGGAAAGGGGTCAAGCTCTTTGTGGCCACGGGCCGCTATCCCGATTTTCTGGACTACATCAACGGCATTTTCCCCTTTGACGGCTTTGTGCTGATGAACGGCCAGCTGGTGATGGACCGGGAAGGGCAGGTGCTCCACCGCATGCCTCATCGAAGCGAAGCCATAGAGGCCCTGCAAAAGCTGCAGGAAAAGGACCCCTTCCCCTGTGTGATCCTGGAGGAAAAGGAGTCTTTCTGCTTTTCGGAGGATCCGGAGATCGCAAAGCACTACTCCCACAACGGCGTTTCCTTTCCCCCGCGGTACGATTCGGCCCGGCTGAAAAGCCACCCGGTGCTGCAATTTTTGGCGTACATGCCCTGGGAGGAGCGGGACAGGCTTTCCCCCATTCCCTACATACGGCCCGTCAGCGCCGGCGGAAACATCATCGACGTGATCCCCGAGGGCGGCGGCAAGGAAAAGGGCATTGCCGCCGCTGCCGCCCACTACGGCTTTTCGCGGGAGGAGATCATGGTGGTGGGAGATAACCTGAACGACATCGACATGCTGCGCTGGGGCGGCGTGGGCGTGGCCATGGGCAACGGCGTGGAGAAAGCCAAGGCTGCGGCGGACTACGTTACCACTCCCATCGACAAGGACGGCATAAAAAACGCCATGCTCCATTTCGGCGTGCTGACCCAAGAGGACTTTGCCTGACAGGCAACGGAAAACGTAAAAGGCGGGACAAGCCACACGGCTTGCCCCGCCCTCTTGTTTATCTCTCAAAACACTTTACCGGACAGCTTCCAACAGGGCCTCGGTCTTGTCCAGACGCTCCCAGGCCACGTCCAGGTCTTCCCGGCCCATGTGGCCGTAAGCGGCCAGAGGGCGGTACTTCACGCTGCGCAGGCCCAGCTCCTTGATGATGGCGGTGGGGCGCAGGTCAAACACCTTGCCGACAGCGCTGCTGAGCCTCTCGTCGCTGACAGCGCCGGTGCCAAAGGTGTCTACCATGATGGAAACCGGGTGGGCCACGCCGATGGCATAGGCCAGCTCCACCTCGCACCTTCTGGCCAGGCCGGCGGCCACAATGTTTTTGGCCACCCAGCGGGCCGCATAGGCCGCCGAGCGGTCCACCTTGGTGGGGTCTTTGCCGGAGAAAGCGCCGCCGCCGTGACGGCCATAGCCGCCGTAGGTGTCCACGATGATCTTCCTGCCGGTAAGGCCGCTGTCGCCCACAGGGCCGCCGATGACGAACCGGCCGGTGGGGTTGACGTAGATCTTGGTGTCGTCGTCCAGCAGGTTGGCGGGGATGACGGGCTTGATGACCAGCTCGATCATGTCCTTGCGGATCTGGGCCAGCTCCACATCCGCGCTGTGCTGGGTGGACACCACCACCGCGTCAACCCGGACGGGC